>JAJRRH010000082.1 GCA_024279715.1 Bacteroidota bacterium | reverse complement strand
TCCGTCACATTCATCACAGCCTTCGGCTAAGATACATGATCCGTCATCAACTGTTGCAGTCGCATCAAAGTTACATGCAGCAGCATCCGTGCATCCAGCACCTGCAACATCTGGCACCAATGAAACTTCGAAGTCAAATTCTCCCTCACTCCATCGGTCATCCCATTCAATCAAATAGGTCTCTCCGCCAGTTGCATCAAATATTGCAATGGAAGTAAAGCCTTCTCCTGCATCATCATCAGAAGTAACACAGGTCAATGCATCACAACCTCCTGTATAGATAGATACTCTAGTGTCAGGCGTATCTAAATCAATAGAGGATGAAACGGTTACAGTACCGTCCATATCTGGCGTATATGCATACCAGGAAGCATTTGTAGCCCCTGTTTCACATATATTCACAGCTCCTGCTCCTGCTGCAGGACCAGCATCTGTGTATACACCTGTGGTAATCGTCATAGCCGAACCACAGTCTGCATTTTGAGCCATGGCAGAAAAGCCAAAAGTCAAAATACAACACGTTAATAAATAATTAATATAGTTTTTGATCATAATTAAAAAATTTAAGTTAATAATTGTTATTAATTTCATACATAGCAATTCCGCTATATAAATAAGTGTACAAAAGACTATTATGCTCTCACAACGAGCGTCTCAAAACTCAAGAATTGAGTTGTAAGACTGGACTTCATTTTGGTAATAAATCTTACCTTAATCAACCGTAGTTCGCCCTTTAATAATATTTAGGTTGGTAAAACTAATATGGTTGGTTTTAACATCTCTGTTAAGGGCACTAATATACGCCATTTTTTATCTCCTTGCTAATTTTTATTTATATTTTTTTCTCTCCGAAAGTAAATATCGGCAAATCAACATGTTACTAGAGGTTAGTATAATGGAAAATCAATATTTTAATTGTGTTTAATACAATTCAAAACAGTCTTTTTTAGGGGTAACCTTGTTTTATATGTTAGTTTTTCCATTACTAACACAACAAAAACAACTAATTACTATAATTAAAAAAAAGGACTATCAACGCTTTAACTCCCCTAAAAAAGATCATAAAAAAAAAACAGCCTATGGCATATTTTTAATATGATTAATACGCTATATTGCACAAAAAGAATCATGAAGAAATCTTACTCTAAAAATGACCTTATTAACGCTAATTCTAGATCCAAATTAATTGCAATTGCTAAAGAAAAAAACATAGCTTTAGACAAAACCCTTAATACGCTCTCCTATGAAAAAGAACTAGTCTATCTTCAGCTACAACTATTAAAACTCCAGCAATGGATTTCGGATAATAATAAGCGTGTTGCTATCATTTTTGAAGGGAGGGATGCTTCTGGCAAGGGAGGCACGATTAGAAGGTTTACGGAACATTTGAATCCTCGCTCAATGAATATTGTTGCTTTGGATAAGCCAACGGAGGTAGAGCGGGGCCAATGGTACTTCAGAAGATATATTAAACGACTACCAAATCCTGGTGAGATGGTGTTTTTTGACAGGAGTTGGTATAATCGGGCAGTTGTAGAACCCGTAATGGGTTTTTGCAATAATGAGCAGTACAATATTTTTATGAGGCAGGCACCAGAATTCGAGCATATGCTTTTTGAAGACAATATTGTTATTATTAAATTTTGGTTTTCCGTAGATAAAAAACAGCAGTCTAAAAGATTCAAAAGTCGGATGAACAACCCCCTCAAACAATGGAAATTAAGTCCTGTAGATATAGAAGCCCAAGGAAAGTGGGACGAATTTTCACACTATAAGGAAGAAATGTTTTCTAAGACTCATACCTCTTTTAGTCCTTGGATTATTGTAAACTCTAATAATAAGAAGAAAGCAAGACTGGAGAGCATTCGATATGTCCTTTCGCAATTTGATTTCAACAAAGGAAATCATGATTCCTCTATTTATCCAGATCCAAATATCGTACGACGATACCACAGATCCATAAAACAACAAGACTAGCGACATGAAAAACTTTAAAGACAAAAAGACAGACCTATCAAATCAAGACATACTACTATTGAACACTAAAAATGGGTATCTAAATTTATTAAGACCTAATGTCCCTGATCTTAGAAAAGCAATTCTATTTACTAAATACGAAAACAAACTTAATGACTTACAAATTGAGTTGTTATCTATGCAAAAATGGATTGTTAAAAATGAAAAGAGAGTTATCGTCATCACTGAAGGAAGAGATCTTGCCGGTAAGGGTGGTGCTATTCGAAGAATGAGTGAACATTTAAATCCTCGCCAATACAGGATTGTTGCACTACCAAAGCCAACCGATACAGAAAAGAAACAATGGTACTTTGAGAGATATGTTTCTAACATCCCTGAGCCAGGCAAAATCGTTTTTTACAATCGTAGCTGGTATAATAGGGCAGTTCTAGAACCAGTAAATGGCTTCTGCACAAAGGAAGAATACGAACGTTTTATGAAAGAGGTCATTCAGTTTGAAAAGATGCTTAGTGACGATGGAATAATCATTATCAAATTATACTTTTCGATAACAAAAGAAGAGCAAGCAAATAGATTAAGAAAAACTAAGAAAAACCCGCTTAAAAAATGGAAACTATCTCCTCTAGACGAATCTGCTCAGAGACTGTGGGATGAATACACTGTTTACAAAGAAAAGATGTTTACCCATACAAATACAGACAACTGCCCTTGGACAATAATTCATGCGAATAAAAAAACAGACGCTCGAATAGAAGCTATTGAACATGTCCTAAATGTAATTCCATATTCCACTTAACCCGAAAAATTCATCAATTTATCAGCGATTAAATAACAGCGACAAGATTGGGGTTTTTCTAAATTAGGGGCTCACGCTTTTGCATTCCATAATCCATCTCACAGTTCTGATGAGCTTGTTGAAGTATTCCTTCAATACACTTCGTTTTTGTAAGTATAAAGCGGGTTAAGATCGCAGTACCTTTTCAAATTTCACAACAAAGCTCTCCCAACTGTAGATTACTTCTTCTCCTGAAAGCATATTTTTTACTTTTATGCTTTTCGTTTCAAATTCATTTGAGCCTATGATGGCAACATATTGCGCATTAGTATCATTGGCATATTTCATTTGTCTTTTCATTTTTACAGCAGCGGGATAAGTATCACAACGTACACCTTTACTCCTCAAATCGGCTTGAAAATCCAAACAAGTTTTTAGCTCTTCATTACCAAGATTTAGAAAAAACACTTCTACTCCTTTCTCCAAATTTTCTGGCCATCCATTCACTTCTTCCATCACGTCATAGATTCGGTCGGCACCAAAGGAAATTCCAACACCTGAGGTGCCTTTCATTCCAAACATTGCCGTTAAATCATCATATCTACCTCCACCGCATATACTACCAATCTTAATCATGTCGGTAGTAACCTCAAAGATAGCACCAGTATAATAGTTCAGTCCACGAGCAAGAGTTATATTAAACTTTAAATTCCCAAGACTTAAAGCTTCCGTATTTGTCATATTAAAAACATATTCTAACTCATCTATTCCCTTCAAGCCAATTTCAGAAGTAGCGAGCATTTCTTTTATTTGAGTCATTACCTCTCCCCAATCATCAAATGTATTAAACAGAGGACTTAACTTGTTTATTATTTCTTTTGACAAGCCTCTTTTTGTCCATTCATTCTTAACACCTTCCTCCCCTATTTTATCAAGCTTATCCAGTGCTATGGTAATATCTAAAATTTTATCTTGAGCACCAACCACTTCGGCTATTCCTGCTAATATTTTTCTGTTATTAATATGTATAGTGTGAGAAATACCCAAAGAACTAAGAACTTCATTAAAAATTTGGATTTGTTCAATCTCATATAAGAGTGAATCACTACCGACAACATCAGCATCGCATTGATAAAACTCTCTATATCGTCCTTTTTGAGGTTTATCCGCTCGCCATACAGGCTGTATTTGATAACGCTTGAAAGGAAAAGATAAAGAATCTCTATGTTGTGTCACGAACCTCGCAAAAGGTACTGTCAAATCATATCGCAAAGCTCTTGAAGAAATTTTACTGGTAATGGAAGATTCTGAACTTGTTAAATCCAAGCCTTTTAGATAATCCCCATTATTAAGTACTTTGAAAATCAGTTTATCACCTTCCTCTCCATACTTACCCATGAGGGTTTCTGTCTTTTCTAAGGATGGGGTTTCGATACATTGATATCCATATTTAAGAAAGATTTTTTTTATCGTTTCGAAAATATATGACCTTTTGGTCATTTGCTGCGGAAGGAAGTCTCTTGTTCCTTTTACATTAGAAGGTTTTGCCATTATTCAGCTTGCTTTTTTACTTTGCAAAGCTAAAGAATAGTACGTTGGAAATACAAAGAATTTTCTAAAAACGACGAGGATATATAAGTCGTTGCTTAAAGACCTTCATTTCATAAGTAGTAGAAATCTCATGACTGCCATAACTATATGTCCCAATCTCTTTAACAGCCATATCAAAAGAATAGCCAACTCGCATACGATGATTCAATTTTAATTCAGCCAATACACCAGCAACCTCTTGATGGTAATACACCAATCCAACTTTTATTGCATCTTTATACAAGAAGTTCAAATATCCTCCTAAAGATAAAGGTGCACCAACAGTTCCTTTACCAATGAACACTGGTTGCAATGAATAAATTCTATCCAAAGCAAATGTATGCCCTCCTGTCAGGTAATAGGTAGGTTCTGAGCGTCCATCCACCTCACGAATTGAATCTATCGTTTCATTATCTAACTTATTTTTCAATAACTTTGGAGAAGACAACCCAACAAAACTATTCTTCGTAGAATAAAATGCGCCAAAACCAAAGTTTGGAAGGAATACATTTTCAGGGTTTTGATCAAAATTAGGATCTACACTACTACCTACATATTCAGAAACCAGATCTAAGTCCGTGAGATTGGCTTGATACAGCCCTCCGTATGCTTGCAGCCCTAAACTTAAAGTAGCATTTTGGTTTAATTTAAGACGATAAGCAAAATTGGCGGTGAGTCCTATTTCACTTGAAGGTCCAATCTTATCATTCATTATGGCCCCTCCAATAGCCATTTCCTTGCGCTTTGTTGCCATATCAAATGACAGAGCATTGGTCACTGGTGCTCCTTTATATCCTACCCACTGGCTACGGTGAACAAAAGAAAAACTTTGCACCTCTCTATATCCTGCATAACCAGGATTAATAGTCATCATATTTGAGGCAAACTGTGTAAATACAGCATCTTGCTGGGCTTCTACTTGTAGTCCAAGTATTAGGAAGCAAACGATGGTTATTTTTTTAATATATCTCATATCTCTCTCACTTATCTATTTAATACGTAAACGAATCCTTTTATCGGCTCTTCGTCATTACCTAAATCCAACAAGTAGAAATAAGTACCTCGAGGAAGAGGAGATGAACCTACAGTCAAGTCGCTTGTAGAGGTTCCATCCCAATCATTATTGTAGTTCTCCATTTCGTAAACAATGTGTCCCCAACGATTGTATACGGTAATTTTGTTATTTGGATACTGCCAAAGCCCAATAATTTCAAAAGTATCATTACTACCATCTCCATCAGGCGAAATACCTTCAGGGATAAACAGTTCTTCAGGGCAATTAACATTAATCAATATCTCTGCATCATCACAAGCATCGTAGATGTCACAGATGGTGTAATTTATTACTGCTAATCCACACCACTCTTCAGGTGCGTTATATAAAAACAAATCACCATCTATTAATATCGCTTCTCCGATATCTACGGTGTAATCCGTAATCTCGAATGGATCACCATCGGGGTCAAAATCGTTACCTAGTGGTTCTATTTCGATTTCTCCGCCTGTCACGGTCACGGTCACGACGTCATCTACTGCCACAGGCGGTAGATTTATCAACACTTCAAAACTACATTCAGCGGTATTACCTCCTTCATCGGTAACGACAAAGGTATTCACAGTGATGCCATGGTCAAATATTTCACCAGATGCCAATCCTTCAATTTGAATCAACTCATATCCACAGTTGTCCAAAACTTCAATAGCGTCATATATAACTACTGTTGCGGTGTCTTCAATACTAATGTTTTCAGGGCAAATGATTGTAGGTGGCTCAACGTCTATGACAGAAACATCGAAACTGCAGGTAGCACTATTTCCTGAGGTGTCAAACACCTGGAAAGTGATTGTTGTATCCCCCACTGGCAAGTATTCCCCTGACATAATTCCAGTTAATAAAATCATCGAGTCTATAGCACAATTATCTGTTGCTGTCACCTCTGGATAATTCACTACGGCGCCACATTCTCCTGGATCATTATCTACAACCATATCACTTGGACATGTTATTATAGGGTCTTCTTCATCTAACACGGTAATAACTTGCGTACATGTTGCTTGATTCCCACTATCATCAGTGGCAGTCCAAACGACCATATTCTCACCTGTGAATGTTCCAGAAGCGTTATCAGTACCATTAAAGTCGTTAATAAAAGTTGCTGAGCAATTATCTGTCACTTGAGGTTGCGATACAATTAAATCCGCCTCACAAGTTCCTAAATCTGCAACAACCGTAATGTCATCAGGACACACGATAACTGGTAATTCTGTATCAATGACAGTAATCATCATATCACAACTAAACTCATTGCCATTGATATCAAGAGCAATCCATGACACGCTTGTTTCACCTACTTCATAATAATCTGAAGCATCTCCTGTGTTGTTAAAAGTATTGTACAAAGTGTCTATTTCACAGTTATCAGAAGCCAAAGCAAGCATTACCTCTACTTCTGCACCACAAAAGCCTAAATCGTTGGCTACTGTAACATTTGGCGGACAAGCTAAAGAAGGGTCTTCGGTATCTAATACAGTAATGATTTGAGGTTGAGGGCAACTTGAAGTGTTTCCACTCGCATCAGTAACTGTCCAAATCACTTCGGTAATGCCTACATAAAATGTATCGGTAGCATTGGTAGTACCATTGTAATCATTTATTATTGTACTTACCTCACAATTATCCGTTGCGGAAGGTATCTCTACGTCAACGATTTGCCAACATTCTCTAAATTCGTTATCCACAGTAATATCGTCTGGACAAATAATCTCTGGTAGTTGATTGTCTTCCACAATGATATCTTGCGTCACTGTGGTAACATTCCCATCGGCATCAACTATAGTCCAAGTAATAGTGGTTGTGCCAATTGGCAGTGGCAAGAAGTCATCAAGGTTATTAGTAATGGTTACATCACCAAAGCAATTGTCAGATATTGTCAAGTCATCTAACACCAAGCCCGCTACTTCACAAGAATTAATATCTGTATCGACATAAAGATCTCCTGGATCAAAAACATTTGGCTCTTGATCATCGGTAACAATAATTTCTTGTTCACAGGTAGTAACATTGCCATGAACATCAGTCACCGTCCAAGTCACGATAGTAGAACCTTCAGAAAATGGCTCTTGCGCATCATTAGTAACAGTAGCTATACCACAATTATCATCTGCGGACAAAGTACCCAAATCTACTCCTGTGGCATAACAAAATCCTTCATCTGTAGCTGCATCCACTGTTGCTGGACAATCAATTACAGGTGCTTGATCATCTATTACAGTAACTGTAGCTTCACAGACGCTTACGTTACCTGAATTATCTATTGCCGTCCAAGTATAGGTAGTTGTTCCAACTGGAAATGACTCTGGCGCTTGAGGCTCAACACTTAGGATTCCACAAGCATCACTTACATTGACTCCTCCCAAATTAACTTCAGTTGCAGCACAACTACCAGCATCAGCGATAACATCTATGGGCTGCGGACATAATAAATTTGGCGGTGTGATATCTAGAACAGTGACTGTCATTGAACATGAACTTGAATTACCACTATTATCTGTAGCTGTCCATATTACTATTGTCTCACCTACTGGATATGTTCCAGACGCATCATTCGTGCCATTGAAATCATTAACCAGTGAAGCTATTCCATCGTTATCAACAGGTGTTGGAATATCGATAGTTACTTCTGCTTCACAATCCGTTGTTGCCGCATCCACAGAAACATTATCAGGACAATCAAGTTCAGGTCCTTCTGAATCAATTACTGTTACTGTCATCGAACAAGATGCTGTCAAACCATTATCATCTGTCACTGTCCAAGTAACTATAGTCACTCCTTGAGGATATACCCCAGAGGCATTACTTGTTCCATTAAAGCTATTCACTACATTATCGACTCCACAGTTATCCGAAACTTGTGCTGGCGGTACTGTTACGCTTGCTGTACTAACTCCATTGTCCGTGTTCACGGTTATGTTGTCAGGACAAACTATTGTCGGCGGCACATCATCAATTATGGTAACTATCTGAGTACATGTAGATTGATTTCCATTCACATCTTCTACTGTCCATGTTATGATATTTGGACCAACATTTAAGGTGTTTGGGGCGTCGTTAGTGGCAGAAGCAATCAGGCCACATTCATCACTCACATTTGGATTATTAATATCCAAGTTAGTCGCGCCACATCCGTTATCATCCACGGAAGCGTTGATATCTGGCGGGCAATTTATTGTAGGTGGGGTAACGTCTACAACGGTTACTGTCATAATACAGGTACTTATGTTGCCATTAAAATCCGTTGCAGTCCAAGTCACTGTGGTCTGACCCACAGGGTAAACCCCTGAAGCGTCACTTGTATTATTAAAATCGTTAATCAATGTAGCGATACCATCATTATCTTGTACTACAGGCACGCCCACATTTACAAATGCTTCACATTGTCCAATGGCAGCGTTAACAGAAGGGTTAGAAGGGCAATCAATAATAGGCGCCTCTCCATCACTCACGGTAACTGTCATGGTACATGTAGCAGTATTTCCATTATTATCCGTAGCTATCCAAGTAACTAGAGTAGTTCCTATTGGATATACGCCACTTGCATTGTTTGTTCCTGTATGGTCATTTATCAAACTTTCAATACCACAATCATCCGTTGCGGAAGCGAATCCAACGGTCACACTTGCTACTGCGACTCCTGGGTCAGTATTGATAGAAACATTTGGTGGGCAATTGATGATAGGATCATTATTATCTTGTACGATAACATTTAGAGAACAGGTGGATACATTTCCATTATTATCTGTAACTGTCCAAATTACTTGAGTAGATCCAACTGTAAATTCATTGGGAGCATTATTCGTGATTGTCGAAACGCCACAAGCATCTTGCACAGTAGGTTGAGTAAGTACGACATTGGACGCCATACAATTACTACCATCAATATCTACAATTTGATCTTGCGGACATGTTAATGGTGGAGAAGTAACGTCATTCACCGTCACCGTCATCGAACAGGAAGAAGTAAGTCCACTAAGGTCAGTTACTGTCCAAGTTACCACGGTAGATCCCACAGGATAAACTCCCGAAGCATTATCTGTATTATTAAAGTCATTTACGATGGATGCAATACCTGCGTTATCACTCACAAAAGGAACATCCACATTAACTGTTGTTTCGCATTCATTAGCACCGGCGTCGACATCGACGTTAGGTGGACAATCAATTTGTGGCCCTTCATCATCTTGCACAGTTATTGTCATCGAACAACTGGCTTCATTTCCATTGTTATCCGTCACTGTCCAAGTTACAGTAGTAACTCCAATAGGATATACATCAGAGGCATTACTAGTTCCATTATAGCTATTCACATAACTATCAATTCCACAATCATCTGTTGCATTTGGCAATGGCACTGAAATAAAGGCAGAAGGCAAACCTGCATCAGCAGAAGCCAAAATATTTGCAGGACATGTTATCTCTGGCGGAGTATTGTCAATTAATGTTACCGACTGCTGACAAGTAGAAGTATTTCCGTGAATATCCGTAACTGTCCATGTCACTATGGTAGTTCCTACTGGAAAAGTAGCTGGAGCATTGTTTGTTACTGAAGCAATCCCACAAGCATCACTTACGACAGGAGTTCCTAAGTTCACCACATTGGCATCACAAGATCCGCCACTAGCATTTTCATTAATATCCGAAGGGCAAGAAACCGTAGGGCTAGTATCATCGGTAACGGTGACCAACATAGAACAAGTAGATTGATTGCCGTTAACATCCGTTGCTGTCCAAACAACTACTGTTTGTCCTACTGGATAGACACCACTTGCATTGTTTGTATTATTAAAATCATTCACGAGTGAAGCCAATTGCTCTCCACCAACTACTGTTGGTATATCCAATGTCACATTAGCCTCACATGCTCCGTTAGCAGAACTAACATCCACATTGTCCGGACAATTGATTGGTGGCGCTTCATTGTCAGTAACAGTAACCGTCATTATACAAGTGGACTGGTTTCCGCTATTATCTATCACCGTCCAAGTCACAGAGGTGGTACCTACTGGATAAGTCCCACTCGCATCGGTAGAATTATTAAAACTATTAAAGTAGCTAGCAATACCACAATCATCAGAATATGTTGGTTGCCCCACATTGACAAATTCAGAAGAACCCGAAGTCAACACAGAAACATTTGGCGGACAGGTAATCTCAGGTGGAAGATTATCTTCTACGATTACTGTTTGCGAACATGTAGATATATTTCCATTATTATCTGTCACAGTCCATGTTACGTCCGTCGAACCTACTGGAACAGGATTTGGTGCATTGGAAGTAATACTTGCTATGCCACAGGCATCATTTACTGAAGGTGGTGACAATGGACCAGGCACACCACAAAGACCATTAATGGCCTCAACTATGGTTTCATTAGGACAAACTATTGAGGGTGCTGTGTTATCAACAACATTTACATTCTGTATACAAGTGGCAGAATGTCCACTTGGATCTACGACCGTCCAAGTAATAGTTGTAGTACCCAAGGGCAGTGGATAATCTGTGTCGGAGGTAAGACTTTCTATACCGCAGTTATCAGAAACAACTGGCGCTTGCAGTAAAGTGCTAAACTCACAATCATCATCATCGACAAATACAGTTACATCACTTACACAAGGAACAAATACCGGGAATTGCTCATCAACAATAGTAATAGTTTGCTGACATTGAGCAATATCACCCAAAGCGTCTGTCACTGTCCATGTTACGACATGTACACCTGTAATATATTGGTCTTGCTCATCACTTACCACAGAAACTATCGGTGCACTACCTGTTGTGACAGGCGTTCCAATATCCAAACCTGAACGATAACAACCAGAATTAGTATTGGTTGTAATGTCATCAGGACATATAATTTCTGGCACTCGGCTCTCTACTCTAACATTTGCTGTACAAGTAGATGTTTGACCAAATGCATCTGTAACCGTTAGGGTGACCTGGTTGTCACCAACATCGTTATAGTCGAATGAATCTTTACTTAGTGACAATGCATAGTCCACTGGAGAGCTTGAGTTGTTATTGATTTGCAGATCCGTAATATTTGCAGTTCCATTATCATCCAATTCTACAACTAAATCTGAACAGTATGCATTGGGTTCTTCAACATTAATTTCCTCATCAGGATCTTGATAATCTATACAGTGGAAATACAATGCAAAATGTCTTGAAATAGAACTATTTCCACCACTAATTCCACAACGATAGGTAAATCCACTAGAATTATATGAATGCACAGTACCGTTAATTTTGTAGTGACTAAGATTCAATGATTCTGCGTAATAAGGACCAGTAAATTTAACCTTGTCCCCTAAATTAATCACACTAACGTCTGTGTTTTGATCTACGACATAAGAATCTACATTCGATAATTTAACAAACTCACGTACATTATCACCATTTCCATCAATATCTATTGCACTATACATTATATGCGGTATGGTTGTAGAAGTATTGGTTTGACTTTCCACGAAAGTAATTTCAAAATCGACAAAACCTTGACTGTACCCATAATCTCGATAGATTACCGGCTGAAAAGCATCGTAATGCCCTTCTACGCTATTGTCAATGTTTTCAATATAGAATCCAGGGCTTTTTGAAACTATAGATACCAAGGCATCTACCCCTGGATAGGTATTACTTTGTCTATAGACTGCTCCTACTTGTAATGACTGTCCCTGCTCTAAGACAAGATTATTAACAACAATCTCATCTATCGATTGTCCATTACAAATAAACTGACCTTGTGCTAGAACTTCAGCACTGAAAGAAAATAACCCCATCCACAAAATGAAGCTACTTAACGTTTGTTTGTTTGTCAATAACCGATATAAAACTTTTACCATCTAACTTGTATTTTAGTGACAATTAATAAATTGCATGTCTCATTCATATTAAAGTACTTGTCTTTACGAAAGATTGCTCAATAAAGTTTCATTAAAAACAACTATAGATTAGACGTACAATAATCTTCTACGTTGCTTAAAACTTGAAGTAAATAATTTACTACCTTCGTTAAGAATTATTTTCATTTGGCAATCAAGGATTTAATAATGCACAAAAATACGACTCATAACATTAAATCGCAAATACTATTATTCACTATACTAACATTCCTATCCCTCAGTTTTTCAGCCAATTGCCAAAGTGTTGGTGTTGTTTTAAGCGGTGGGGGCTCATCAGGATTGGCACATATCGGTGTGCTAAAGGCTCTTGAGGACAATCAGATTCCAATTGACTATATCACAGGCACCTCTATGGGGGCTATTATCGGCGGACTTTATGCTGCTGGTCTTTCCATTGAGGAAATAGAATCATTTTTTAAGTCTGAAAGGTTTAAAAATGCAATTGCAGGTAAAGTTGATGAAGAGTTCGTTTATTACTACAAAAAGAAAGACCATGATGCCTCTTGGATAACCATCAAAGCAAACAAGGACACACTTCTAAACAAAGTGCTACCAGCCAACGTCTTATCGCCCGTACAACTTGATCTTGAGTTTTTGGAATCGCTCTCTGGAGCTTCATGTATAAGTAACTATTCTTTTGACAGCTTATTCATTCCGTTTAGATGTATTGCTACTAATATCGAAGACAAAGAGCAAGTGATCTTTGATTCGGGCGAATTGTCACAAGCCTTACGAGCTTCATCGACATATCCATTTTTTTTCAGACCCATTTATGTGGACGGAAAGTTACTTTTTGATGGCGGCATGTACAATAACTTTCCTTCTGACGTTCTTTATGAAGCATTTTCTCCTGATGTAATCATTGGCAGTAATGTTTCGTCCAAAACTAATAAGCCCGATCCAGAAGACTTATTTTCTCAACTTGAAAACATGATCTCAAGTCCGACCAATTACACTCTTCCATGTGATGTAGGAGTTATCATTTCACCCCAAACTAATTCTTCAACATTTAATTTCGCACAGCCAGAAAGAAACATTAATGTTGGTTATCTTGAAACCATGCTTTTCATGGACAGCATCAAAGCTCTTGTAACAAGAAGAATACCTAAACAATCTGTTGAATTAAGACGAAAATCTTTTAAAAGCAAAACCCCTGAATTTCTAATAAATAGTATTACTTTAAATGGAGAAAATTCTTCTTTTCTAAGATATCTTGAGAGAATAATGAATAAAAGAAAAGATCGTAGCAGCATACCGTTTAGTGAGATGAAAAAAAGATATATACGACTGTACAATGACGACAAGGTCACCTACATTTATCCAAGCCTGAAATTTGACAAAACGAAAGGAGGTTATGACATGAATATAAGGGTTCATAAAGAAAAGGATTTAGCACTTAGTTTTGGAGGTAATTTTTCTTCCAGACCTGTTAATATGGGTTTTTTGGGTGTGAAGTACAATATGTTTGGAAAGACACCTAAGACACTTCAAGTGAAGTCGTATTTTGGTAAATTCTATAGCTCTATTTTATTGGATTTTAGGTTTGACTTCCAGGCAAGACTACCTTTCTACCTTGAAGCTGAAGGGATGCTTCAGCAATGGGATTATTTCAAAAGTTTTGCGACATTTTTTGAAGAATCAAAACCGCCATTTTTACTCCAAAAAGATGAATTTATTGGGATTAACGTGGGGCTGCCTATTGGAAACAAAAATATTTTAACTTTTGATAACAAAATTGGTGCAATCATTAATAACTATTACCAAATTGAAAATTTCTCTCTCGCTGATACTTCTGACCTCACCAAAACAGAGTTTTATACCGCAGGTGTGAAATGGTCAAAAAACACATTAAATCATAAGCAATTCGCCAATAAAGGGAGGAGGATAGATGTTTCATTTAGAACGGTTAGCGCCCTTGAAACTACTGTTCCTGGTTCGACTGGAGTGATAGAAGAAGAAAGCACTGAAGTCAGAGAATGGGTGTCTTTGAAATTTCTATTTGAAGACTATATTTGGTCTAAAAAGAAGATAAAACTCGGGTATTCCTTTGAGTCAGTTTTATCTACTATGCCACTACTTTCTAACTACAAATCAACAATATTACTTGCCCCAAGCTTTCAGCCGATACCTGAAAGCAAGACCATTTTTCAAGAAGAATTTAGAGCGCATCAATATGGAGCGGTCGGTGCAAAGTTTATATACTCACCCCACAATAGTCTCGATCTTAGAGTTGAAAGCTATATGTTTCAACCAGTCAATCGTATCTTGGAGAATGACTTTAAACAAGCTGTTTATGAAAAATCTTTTTTTAGACGATACTACATAATTTCTACTTCGGCTGTTTATCATAGTCCTCTAGGCCCCTTGAGTTTTTCTGTCAATTATTATGACAAACGGGATGAGAATTTCAGTTGGATATTGAATTTCGGTTATTTAATATTCAACAATAGACCGCTCGACTAATCATCTTCTACTTTGGAAATCGGATTTGCGAGACCACTATAGTCTATCAATTCCATCTTAATACTACCAACTAATACTTTTGCTTTTGCTAAAATAGGAATCTTATTACCATCATCGGTAATCCACACTTGAAGGTCTTCGCTTGACTTAAACACACGACCTTCTTGAACCACAGGTACAAATTTCAAACATTTATACTTCCCGTTTCTAAGTTTTATCGTCTCTTTTTCAACGAACTTAATACTTAAGGTAAACATTTCGTTATCCACAAAAGTCTTAATATCAAACACATCGCCTTCATTCAGATTTGTAAAATCAAATGTTCTTGCATAAAAAAATGCGGAAATCATGTCTTGCACAGATGCTGGCGTTTCAAATTGTTTTCCATCCTTATTATCCACTGCTCGTTTGTGTTGGTGAAAAACATAATCTTGATTAATTATATAACCTCCTTCATCAACACGTCTTTTGAATATCCATGGGAATACACCTTCTTTATCAATGTATGATTCATACAAGTCATCCACTTTAAACATCCAGTTGAAACCTTTTAGCGTTTTGCCAGTTGCTACTACATGCAGCATCTCTCTATCTCTAACCTTCTTACTTGTCTTTTTTATAGATATGATAGCTTCTCCGGCATCCACAAATCCATAATGAAGGCGATATTTCAGTTCTTCACCTGCTTTAAATGCAGTATGATCTAGTGTACGGAGCTCCTTAGTTGGCAACTCTGAAATAACAACCTCCTTAGGTTTTACAACTCCTTGTGCAACCACCTCGTTGAAAACTGAAACGAAAGACACTATCATAAGTAAGTTCACTAAAACTAACCGGACGCTATTTTTTACATTGTCTATTTTTATATCTATTTTATTATTCGTAATCATTTGTATGAGTTGATGGTTCACTGTCATTAAATCAAATAGCGTTCCAGAATTTAATTATTCTATAATTATGTTAGTATTATAGGTCTCCTGCGACCACTACTACTTCTTTAAACAATTTTACATTTCCTTGTAAGTCAAAAAACTCTAATACAAAGACATACATTCCAATTGGCGCCTTTTGATTATTTTCAAATAACCCATCCCAAGAAACTGTTCCTTGAACACCAAGCAACTGATTATCTGCTAGTTTATACATAAATTGACCATTGTTATTTAATATCGAAATATTCAATAAATAACCTGGTTTATCCAGTTGATAACTCACCAGCAATACATCTTGAAATCCATCATTATCAGGAGATAAAATTGATGTCTCGATGTTATACATTGAATTGAATTGACTATTTGATATAACTTGCTGTGAATTAATGTATCCTGGCGATGCAAAACCTACTGACTGAGCAGCTGAATGCCAGTTATTAGGATCATTAGAATCCCCATCGAAAGAAATTCGTTCCAAGGAAACTCCATCTAGATCATCTAACAGTCCAAAATGAAAGTCGCTTGTGTAATGAACGCTATCCACAACCTGATTGAAGCCATTGAGTCCAATAACAGTGCCCTCAGAGTCGTTATAAGAAGGTATACTCGGCACTATGAGTATGTTTTCAGAAACACTATTTGGATATGATTCCAATACGCTTTGTTTGCTTTCAGTAACCACAAGATAGCCTCCTGGAGCTAGCACTTTATTACGAGCAGTCAATGGACTATGATCGACGATAGAACCATTATCAATTCGAGCCAACTTAAAGTCACTTAGATTGATGTACTTGTCACTAATATTCACAATCTCGATAAAATCGGAACCACCAGTAATTGGATTGTTGAGTATTTCATTAATAACAACGTCTCCACGCTCAAAGGATTGTGGCAGACCAAATGACAATTGATTGTTTTGTATAGCATTACCTGCGCAATCCTCTAAACCAACCACAATTATTTCATACTCAATACCAAGTTGAATTGATGGATTCATTTCAATCGAAATTGTATTTCCACCATTATATTGAACATTAGACACACTTATTCCATTATTGATAGATATAACAGCGTCGTCAATATCTTCTTCAAGAAGGAGCTCATCAAACATTAAAACCAATTCTGTTTCTGAATTTACATAAACTTCCACGAGATTGATAGGATTAAGATCAGGGGAGTCATCAAACACGGAATTGATTGTTCCGGGCGTGCCTCCAATATTGCTTTCGCTCTCATGCCAATTATCTATTCCTGAGCATACCAAGAATGGGTTCACACGCTCCAATGAGCGCCCGCCATCTGAACTAGGAATAACGTTATACCATTCGTCGCTATAAGATACTACATCCATTACAATATTATCAGAAGACACTAAGGTCAGGCTATCTTGACTATTTGCCAAGGCTGTAAAGGATGGAATTCCGTATACATTTCCGAAACTCGAAAAAACAGATAGGTCATCTTCATCACACAGTATCATGTACTCATTAGCCGGCAAAATACCACCAATAGTCTTAGCCGTTGTAGTATTAACCAACACCCAATCTGAAAGATCAAATGAATTATCTGACCGATTAAATATCTCAAGATATTCTAATACTGGAAGACCCACAGCTGGTGTTGGGTCAGCCATTATTTCATTAATGATTACATCCCCAACTAGAGGGTCAGAAATGGTGTAATAAATAAATTCTAAACTGCCATCCAACGGGTTACCACTTAAATCAGTTAATGATTGGTAGATCAATTGGTAGGTAAGTCCATCAATGAAACTATTTGAAAAATTTAAAACAATTTCTTGTCCGCTTACCACCTCTATCATCGATGGCACACCTACACCACCATCGACTTCAAAATTAATCAACTGCGACACTGTTGGCTCAGACATGGTTTCCGAAAAAACAATTTGCAAACGACTTTGATCCAACACTGTATGACTTTCTATCACTGGGGCTTCTACATCAATAAAAGCGGTGCCCGATACTACAAAGTCAGAAAAATAAAACTTATCCGAGCGAGTGGAAGTATACTTACAGTAGACCCCAAAAAATTGACTAGCCTCATAAGTATTGTCGGCTATAACTCCTTCAGAGATATAATTACTGCCAGCACTTACATCTCTTAAAAGCTCCCAGTTTCCGTCAGCAGTCCGAGTCACCTTTACACGGATAGCCACAGGATCAACATCTACAACATCATCCACACCATCGATTATTTCTTCTACATCCCCTAGTCCGTCTTGTCGATACAAGCTTACCTCTTTGGTAGAATTACCTATCCGAACAAAGTATCCTTCCATATCAGACTCTAAGTCACTACTACTTGCTACAAGATATATCTGTGCATAATTACTACTTGTTGGATTAAAATCAAGCTGAACTGTGAACTCCCACGTTGCATCATTTATCGCCGTAGAGCTAGTACTGAGGTTAGATATAGAGCTTACACTAGGCGCATTTAAGTGCAATCTATTAGAACCGTCTATTTCAAAATCAGAAACATCTTCCAACCAAGTAGGATTATTGGTGAAATCTCCATCCTGAAAATCATCTACAAACTGTCCAAAGTAAGTGTTTGGCAATAAAAACAAACAAAAAATAAAAAAATAAAATTTCATTTAATAAATGAGGTTTAAAAACATTAATCTATAATTACATTAAACAATTCAATTTAATAAATACAAGATTAACATAATTTGTTTAAAGCCAAAAATAATACTTTTGTATCAATTAAATATGAAACATATGAAATTAGCAGTTATTGGTGCCACTGGTATGGTTGGAAATGTCATGTTAGAGGTTCTTTTGGAGAGGAATTTTAATTTTTCAGAATTGATTTTGGTAGCGAGTGAACGATCGGTTGGAAAGAAGATCAACTATAATGGCTCCGAATATACGATACATTCAATGGAAGAAGCTATTTCCAAAAAACCAGACATTGCGATATTTTCTGCAGGTGGCGGAACTTCACTCACTTGGGCTCCTAGATTTGAAGAAGTGGGTACTTTTGTGATTGACAATTCTTCCGCTTGGCGTATGAGTGATAAGCACAAATTGATCGTACCCGAAATAAACGCAAATATTTTAACCGATACGGACAAGATAATTGCCAATCCGAATTGTTCTACTATTCAATTGGTATTAACACTAGCTCCTCTCCATGAAGCCTACAAAATAAGGCGATTAATCATCTCTACTTACCAAAGCATCACTGGCACTGGGGTAAAGGCTGTAAAGCAGCTTGAAGACGAGAGAATGGGAAGAGTTGCGGACATGGCATACCCACATAAGATAGATAAAAATTGCTTACCTCATTGCGATGTCTTTGAAGAGAACGGCTATACCAAGGAAGAGATGAAACTGGTGAATGAACCTAAGAAAATACTTAATGACTATGGATTAAATATTACTGCGACGGCTGTAAGAATCCCAGTAGAAGGAGGTCATTCAGAAGCTGTAAACATAGAGTTTGAGAATGATTTTGACGTTCAGGAATTACGCAATATTCTAGCTAATACAGAAGGAATTACTGTTCAAGATGATGTTTCCAACAACGTATACCCAATGCCCTTAACAGCTCATGGCAAGGACGAAGTATTTGTAGGAAGGATAAGACGAGATGAATCTCAACCAAAGACCGTCAATCTATGGATTGTATCAGACAATTTACGCAAAGGCGCTGCAACTAATGCTGTTCAAATAGCAGAATATTTAGTTGAGAATGGCTTCGTGTAATTACCTATACTAGTAGTTTTTTAACGATCGTGGAAATTAGCTTTCCATCGGCTTTACCAGCCATCTTTTTGGATGCCATACCCATTACTTTTCCCATATCTTTCATGCTATTAGCACCTGTTTGCGCAATAATCTCTGTCAAAACGATGGTAATATCTTCTTCAGACATTTGCTCCGGGAGGTATTCTTCAAGAATTAAGGCTTCCGCCTCCTCCACAACTGCGAGGTCTTCACGCCCTTGTTCATGGTAAACCGCTGCTGATTCTTTTCGTTGTTTGTATAACTTAGTTAGGATGGCTAAGCCGGTTTCTTCAGACAGTTCTGAATCACCTCCTTTGGTAGCCTCAAGCATCAAAGCAGATTTAATAGATCTTAAGGTAGCTAACTTTTCCTTATCTCTAGCTTTCATGGCTACTTTCATGTCTGCATTAATCTTCTCTGATAATTCCATTTTGTATGGGGTTTATTAATTTGGTGCAAGTTTACGAAAAAAGTGTGAATTGTAATGCACGACATTTTCGTTTGCCGAGATTGATTGAAACAAAAATGAGATACTATAATAATCTATTAAAAAGCAAAAAAGGCATTCAATTGAACGCCTTTTTTGTCTTAGTGTGCATTTAGTTAAAATGCAAAAGTTATTAGTCTACATTGTCTGTAAAGAAGGGATTATCCTTTCTAAGTGACACTTTTGACACACCCTCATCGATTGTTTCCGACAGGTTATATCTGCTCAAGTTAGAATCTGAACTATGCGGTGTAGCGTCTAATTGAACATTATTTCTCTTAAATGCTGGTTCATTCTCCAATTCAGTTACACCATTTGGAGTTTTTAATTTAATTGAAAGATCCTTTATCCGATCCATACGTTGTTTGTTTCGTCTTTGATGCTCCTCAGGACTAATGGTTATTTTCTCCTTTTTAGGAACGATTTTATCGGTCTGAAAAGCTATCTGCTCTGACAGGTCTTGATCCTCTGTCACTTCCGTATCTTCTATAAGATTGAAATAGCTTTTTTTCTCCTCCGTTTCAAATCTAACTTCCTCCTCTTCCTCAGTTTCGATCTTCATCACTTCTGGTGTAAATCCAAGGTCATTCGTTAATGGATGGTCAGCAATTTCATCTTCTACAATATCGTGTTCTACATTGTCCTGCTCTACGAGCTCATTCGTATACATTCGAGGCAACGGTGATGTTTCTACCCGAAATACATCATCAATATTTACATCATCGACTTCATCCATAGTAGAATCAAACGAGTTAGTTTCCTCATTAGACAAATCTTTTAAGAAAGGCTCGTCAATAGTTGTCTCTTCCTCTGCATCTCCAAATGGATTGTTGAGAGCATTTTGAATTTCAACAATATCAATATTTACATCAGACTCAGGCTTTACACCTAGATCATGATACTTTTTTTCTACAGGTTTTTCATCTTCGTATGCAGCGTTGGGCATATTAGATTGGAATCCAGTAGCGATAACTGTTACATTCAAAAATTCTCCTAAGCCATCATCCTGTCCATACCCCATTATCACTTCAGCTTGATCACCAGCTTCTTCTTGAATAAAGGAGGTTATCTCATCCAATTCGTCCATGGTTACATCAATATCACCGAACGTAATATTAAGCAATACATGTTCCGCACCCTTAATTTCATTATCATTTAGCAGTGGCGACTCTAACGCCTCTTTAACCGATATACGAGCTCTATCCGCTCCATCAGCTTTTGCTGACCCCATGATAGCAACACCTGAGTCTCTCATTACGGTATTGACATCATTCATATCTACATTGATATAGCCTATTGCAGATATAACATCTGCGATACCTTTAGCTGCGGTAGTTAAAATATTATCTGACTCATGGAATGCACTTGTCACAGATAGGTTTCCATGAACTTCACGTAATTTGTCATTCTTAATAACCAATAAAGTATCCACTGAATTACGTAAATTATTCAATCCTTCTTCCGCCACTTTTTTTCTTCTTGGCCCTTCAAATCCAAAAGGAATTGTTACAATTCCTACGGTGAGGATGCCCATTTCTTTAGCCATTTTAGCAATAACAGGAGCTGCACCTGTACCGGTACCACCACCCATTCCAGCAGTAATAAACACCATAGTAGTATTCACACTTAATATCTCACGTAACTCATCAAGAGTCTCTAGAGCAGCGTTCTTACCTACCTCAGGTATTGAACCAGCTCCTCTTCCTTCCGTAAGATTAGCGCCTAGTTGTACTTTTATTGAAACTGGACTAGTATCTAACGCTTGCTGGTCTGTGTTACAAACGATGAAGTCCACGTCCTTAATTCCTTGAAGGAACATGTGATTAACAGCATTACTGCCGCCGCCACCAACACCTATGACTTTTAGGATATTGGATTTATCTTTTGGTAAATTAAATTCTAGAGACATATTTTATTATTTAATATTTTTGGTTATTAATCGTGTTCTTCATCAAGGTAATCACTTACTTTTCCGAGTATTCGATTCAGGAAGTTATTATTCTTTTTTACGTTTGCGCTTGTTGTTTTTACATTTCGCTTTTGCTCCTTATCTGCATCATCTACCCCAGTAAATACAAGACCTACTCCAGTTGAATATTTCGGACTTGTTACAGTAATTTTACCATTGCTTGAAATGTGTTCATTTGGATATCCAATTCTAGCATCCATACCCGTTAGATACTCAAACAACTGTGGCAAGTGCTTTAACTGAGAGCCACCACCTGTGATGACAATACCAGCGATAAGTTGCTTTTCATATCCTGAACTTTTAATATTATAATTGATATAATCAATTATTTCTGTCATTCTTGGGTTTATTATTCTTGCCAAATTTCTAAGGGATATCTCCTTTGGTTGACGATTTTTAAACCCCGGAATGCAGACAATTTCATTGTCCTGACTAGCATGTTCAATTGCTGAACCAAACTTCACTTTCAATAGTTCTGCCTGCTTTGCTAAAATAGAAAGTCCATTTTTAATGTCTCGAGTTATAGCATCACCTCCAAAAGGGATAACGGCCGTATGACGTATAATACCTTCCTGGAATATGGCGATATCTGTTGTTCCACCACCGATATCGACAAGAACAACTCCTGCATCTTTTTCTTCTTCACTTAATACCGCAGCGGAGGAAGCCAAAGGCTCAAGATGTAATCCTGTACATTCTAGGCCTGCTCTATTGATGCATTTATAAATGTTTTTTATAGCAGATACTTGACCAACAATAATATGAAAATTGGCTTCAAGACGTATCCCTGACATTCCAATTGGATGCTTAATACCTTGTTCATAATCCACTATATACTCTTGGGGCAATACCGTAATAATTTCTTCTCCAGGCTGCATGACTAGTCGATACATGTCACTAATCAATGAATCAATATCTGCTTGACTTATTTCTGTATCAAGACTCTCTCTTGTGAGCATTCCACGATGCTGTAACGACCGAATATGTTGACCTGCAATACCTACATTTACATGAGTAATTTCTATTCCTGAGGCTTTTTCTGCTTCTTTAATTGCTCGTGTAATAGAATCGACAGTTTTCTCAATATTAGAAACTACACCTCGTGTCACACCAATAGAATCACTTGTACCTATACCAAGCATTTCTATTTTACCATGTTCGTTCTTGCGTCCAACAAGACAGGCGATTTTAGTAGTCCCTATATCTAATCCAACTATTATTTCTGATGATTCCATTCCTTACTTTTACCTTTTTTTACATACAACCTGTCCCTTGTAGTTCAGATCTATTGATTTATAAATATTCCAATTAGATTGCTTAATTCCATTCTCATAGAAAGCGGTTAGCTTTATCAATTTCTTATCTATATCATTTATTTTACCAAATATAATTTCATGATTACCAACCCGCGGTATCAGTATTGCCTCTCCATCTTTATTAATATCCAACTGCACAAATTGTTTCTTAAAAAACTCATCCGAATGAATCGCTACAGACAACTTCCATACATCTAACAGCACATCATCACCCTTTACAGACTCTCTATTATGATAGTACTTTGGACTTATACCCATCACTCCCGTACAAGGAATTACTTTTTCAGTATAGATATCTGATGTAGGCATCGAGACACCATCTTCATCAATATAAAAACTCCGTCCTTCGTCTCCTATGACTCTAACAATAGGATTTCTTTGGGACACTTCAAGATGAAACACTCCTTGAAGATCAACATACGCTTCAGCATGTTTCACGTAAGGATTGTTGTTCACACGACGTTCGATAGATTCAACATCTACTGAGTCTATTATTTGCCCATTGACGTAATTACCATTATGAGTCAATAATTTCTCCATTGTGGATTGGGTAACAAAACTCATTTCATTTCTGTCTGAAATATCGATTCTCACTTCTTGAAACCGCATTTTTTTTTGCTTACTGAGAGAAAAACCATAAAGCAAGCCAAAGAACATAACGATGCCGATCAGGGTTAATATGTCTTGTATCCTACTCAATTTCTACTAGTTAAATTATCGTGTCTCTTAATTAAGCTATCTGTCAGTGGGTCAATTAGAGTATCTATATCCCCTGCTCCAAGCGTAAGCAAAACTTCCAATTCTTTGTCAATAATATGGTCTACTACAGCCTCTTTTGCGAACAATGATTTGTTAGCATTCGTTATTGATTCTAAAAGGGATTTGGAGGTTATACCTGGTATTGATTTTTCTCTTGCAGGATAGATCTCTAAAAGAATTATTTCGTCAAATTTGGATAGCTCTTTTGCAAAATCCTGCATAAAATCCTTTGTTCGAGAAAAGAGGTGAGGCTGAAAGATGCAAGTGATTTTTTTATTCGGAAATAATTGTTTGACGGCTTGATGAACTGCTGAAATCTCAGTCGGGTGGTGAGCATAATCATCTATATAGATTACGTCATTCGATCGAAACTTGATTTGAAATCGACGATAGACTCCCATGTAGGTATCTATAGCCTTTTTGATGGAAGATATGGAGACTTCAAGTGTCCTAGCAATTGTAATTGCTGCTAAAGCATTTTCAATATTATGATTTCCGGGCAATACACACAGGAAATCTGGTATTTGTTCTCCATCGATATTAAGTCTAAAACTTATTCTACCGTCCGCAATCTGAATATTATCCGCAAAGACATCTGCTTGTTGCGACAGTCCGTAAGTTATTATCTGGCAATCCACCTTATTAAATATACTCG
>JAJRRH010000081.1 GCA_024279715.1 Bacteroidota bacterium | reverse complement strand
GTTATTGGCGAATGGTGTAATCTCGGTGCAGACACGAACACTTCTAATCTGAAAAACAATTATGGAGAGATTAAAACCTGGTCATATCCATCAAAGCAATTAGAAAATACCGGATTGATTTTTCATGGGCTAATTATGGGAGATCATGCCAAAGCTGGCATCAATACCATGTTTAATACAGGAACAACAGTAGGTGTTTGTGCTAACGTATTTGGCGGTGGCTTTCCTCCAAAATTCATCCCCTCTTTCAGCTGGGGTGGCAAAGACGGGTTTGTCGAACATGAATTGAATAAAGCCATCGCTACCTCTGAAAAAGTATATGCACGAAGAAAAATAGAAATGAACCTAACCGCAAAATCTATTCTAGAGCATATTTTCAAAAAAACGAAGGAATTCAGGACATAATTACCGTTTTTCTAAATTGGCACAAGTATTGAATTATAAATACTAGCAGGATCATAATTAGACTATAATCATTGACATACTGATGATTAGACAATTTTCATGTAAATGCAATACGTTTCTACCGTTCAATAATATGACAATTTGACCTAATCATTGAATACTAGAAGCAATAGACAATCCGTTTTAGGATTAATGAAAAGAAAATAGAAAGATGAAGAAGATATTATTTAAAGATTTGAACTTTAATGAAATTGCAGATGGAGACGCTGAATTTATTCCGTTGATTACTCCTGAAGATGAGGCAGAATTTGACAAAGAAGAGACCCCGCAGGAACTTGCGATATTGCCATTGCGTAATACGGTATTGTTTCCAGGAGTAGTAATACCGATAACCCTTGGTAGAGATCAATCCATCAAATTGATTGAAGATGCAAAAAAGTCAAAGACCCTTATCGGAGTTATCGCTCAAAAGAGTGAGGATGTACAGAATCCAAAACCCGAGGATCTTCATCGTATAGGAACGATAGCCAGAGTGATGCGTACGCTAAAGATGCCTGACGGGAGCACAACCGCTATTATTCAAGGAACCAAGAGATTTGAACGACTAGAGATGGTACAAGAGACACCATATCTCAAAGCACGGGTGAAAGAATTTAAAGAACAAAAACCGAAGGATGCTAAAAAATTCAAGGCACTAATTTCATCTATAAAAGACCTCGCATTGGAGATAATAAAACTATCGCCAAATATTCCGAGTGAGGCTGGTTTTGCATTGAAGAACATCACCAGTCAGTCTTTCTTAGTAAATTTCATATCCTCTAATATGAATAGCGCACTAGAGGACAAGCAAGGAATGTTAGAAGAAGCAGACCTAAACAAAAGAGCTGAAAGAGCTCTAGAATTATTGAACAAAGAACATAAGATGTTGGAATTGAAGAATGATATTCAATCCAAAACTCGATTTGATCTGGACAAGCAACAGAGAGATTATTTTCTTAATCAGCAACTGAAAACCATTCAAGATGAATTGGGTGGCAATCCGCATGATGAGCAATTGAAGCAGATGCGGAAACGCCAAAAGACAAAAAAATGGGGTAAAAAAACATCGGAAGCTTTTGAAAAAGAATTGAGTAAACTGGAAAGAATAAATCCTGCTGGTGCAGAATATTCTGTTCAACTCAACTATTGCGAGCTGCTCCTAGACCTACCTTGGGATGAATACACCAAGGATAAATTGGATATGAAACGTGCGCAAGAGATCCTTGATAGAGACCATTATGGAATGGAAAAAGTGAAGGAACGAATTATCGAGTATCTAGCGGTTCTCAAACTGAAAAACGACATGAAAGCCCCTATTCTTTGTCTTTATGGCCCTCCAGGAGTTGGAAAAACTTCCCTTGGAAAATCCATTGCAGAAGCCATCGGGAGAAAATATGTGCGCATGTCCGTAGGTGGATTGCGTGACGAAGCTGAGATACGTGGTCATAGACGTACGTACATAGGTGCAATGCCAGGTCGAGTAATACAGAATATCAAAAAAGCAGGCAGCAGCAACCCACTTTTCATCCTCGATGAGATTGATAAAATAGGAAATCATTTTCAAGGAGACCCTTCTTCTGCCCTATTGGAAGTATTAGATCCAGAGCAGAACAATGCTTTTAATGACAACTACGTAGAGCTGGATTATGACCTTTCTAAAGTAATGTTTATTGCCACCGCCAATACTCTTAGCACGATTCAACCCGCACTGCGTGACCGAATGGAAGTCATAGAAGTAAGTGGTTATACAGTGGAAGAAAAAATACAGATTGCCAAAAAACATCTTATCCCCAAACAACTAGAAAACAACGGGGTAAAAGCAGAACAAGTAGAAATTAATGATGCTGTAATCGAACAACTTATAGAGTCTTACACTAGAGAATCTGGGGTGCGTACTTTGGAAAAACGAATTTCAAAACTCGTCCGACACAGAGCCATGCAGATTGCCTTAGAAGAAAAATATGTGAAAGAATATGAGGTGAAAGACCTTAATAAAATACTAGGACCGTCATACGAACGAGATAAGTATGAAGATAATTCGGTTGCGGGTATCGTCACTGGACTTGCATGGACACCAGTCGGTGGAGATGTCTTGTTTATCGAAACGAGCCTAAGTAAAGGAAAGGGTAAACTTACCCTTACTGGAAACCTTGGAGACGTGATGAAAGAATCCGCAATACTGGCTTTAGAATATTTGAAGTCGCAGGCTAAACACTTAGGGATTGACCCAAAGGTATTTGACCAATGGAATATACATATCCACGTGCCGGCAGGTGCTACCCCGAAAGATGGACCATCTGCGGGAATCACGATGCTAACGGCCTTGGCTTCTGCATTTACACAACGTAAGGTGAAAAAATTCTTGGCGATGACAGGAGAAATTACCCTTCGTGGCAAAGTGTTGCCAGTAGGAGGTATTAAAGAAAAAATTCTTGCAGCAAAACGATCAGGTATTAAAGAAATTATTCTTTGTGAGAAAAACAGAAAAGACATTGAAGATATCAATCAAACGTATTTGAAGGGTTTGAAATTTCACTACGTGAAGGAGATGATTGATGTTGTGGACTTGGCCTTGTTGGATGAGAAAGTTGATCATCCGATTTTATTTGAATTGGATGAAGTGAAAGTTTGATTAAATTAATGCTTTTGAATTTATTATGAATTTATAATGCCACCCCTTCAGGGTTTGTATTTCGTTCTATCCCTTTGGGCTAGAATAATATCACCCCTTCAGGGTTCTTAGTAAAACAAACTGTGAAACACAATACAGAACCGTCATTCAGAACGACGAAGAAGTGTGGCAATTTGAGTTAGAGTTTGAGCAATAAAAACCACACCATATCCAAACCCCGAAGGGGTGACATTATTATAGCAATAAAAACCACACCATATCCAAACCCCGAAGGGGTGACATTATTATAGCAATAAAAACCGCACCATATCCAAACCCCGAAGGGGTGACATTATTATAGCATTAAATACCGCACCATTTCCAAACCCTGAAGGGGTGACATTATTATAACATTAAAAAACCGCGCCATTTCCAAACCCTGAAGGGGTGACATTATTATAGCATTAAAAACCACACCATATCCAAACCCCGAAGGGGTGACATTATTATAGCAATAAAAACCACACCATATCCAAACCCCGAAGG
>JAJRRH010000080.1 GCA_024279715.1 Bacteroidota bacterium | reverse complement strand
GTCGAAGACGGTGGTTTTGGTGACGATGACTATGAAGGTTTCGATTGTGATTGTACTGGTGAAGAAGCACTGGATTTATGCGTAAACATAGGAGAATACGTAGTGCCAATGTCGCAGTGTGAATTTGACTGTTTAGTAGCAATGGACCCAAGTATTACTTTGGGTGACTGTGATGATCTTGACAATTGGGAAGATGTCGAAGACGGTGGTTTTGGTGACGATGACTATGAAGGTTTCGATTGTGATTGTACTGGTGAAGAAGAACAAGATATATGTGTTGATCTAGGAGGAATAATAGTGCCGATGTCACAATGTGAATTTGATTGTTTTGTTACTTACGATTCTACAATCACTCTTGCCGATTGTGGTGACCTTACCGATTGGGAAGAAATTGTAGAAGGAGGCTTTGGTGACGATAATTACCTGGGGTTCGATTGTGACTGTACCGGTGAAGAAGAATTAGATCTATGTGTTGACCTTGGAGAAGGTAATGTAGAAGGTATCTCATCTTGTGAATACAACTGTCTATTAGATGCTGGCATTAAGCTGATTATTGTAGAATGTGATGGGGGTGGTATCGCACCGCAACCAAACTCTGCAGGTGAATTGGATGTAGTTGAGATGATAGCCTCACCAAACCCAATCGTAGATGCAGTAAGTATAAGCTTTGATGCTAAAACCAGTAATGGATCTGCTCAAATAGTTGTTATAGATATTACAGGTTATGAAGTGTATAGAAAGAAAATTTCTGTACATTCGGGGCAAAATGATTTCAAGATAGATTTGAATCAATTACAGAAAGGTAAATATACCGTAATGATTCAATCAAGTAATGGAGTCTTGACAAGAACAAATTTAATGAAAATGTAAATTATGATTGTTTGAATAAGGAGATTGTCTCAAGGCAATCTCCTTATTTTTATTACCTGCATATTATTAGTGATAGAGTACAACAGTGATATAGTAAAGCGATGTCTTAAAAAAGACAGGAGAGCGCAAAATGAATTGTATAAGTCATGCTATAATGTGATGATGACTATTTCATGGCGATATACCCAATCGAAAGACGAAGCACTGGAGTTTATGAATGCCGGATTCCTAAAGGTAATTATCAACTTGAAAAAATATAAAAAAGAAATCCCCTTTGACTATTGGGTTCGTAGAGTAGTGATCAATGAAGTATTAGATCAAATGCGAAAAAAGAAAACATATCGAGAAGTAATGGATGTGCGAGAAGAAAGTAAACTGCCCGAAATTGTCCAAGAAGATGAATTAACCTATGACCAGATTGAAAAAATAGAAAAAATTAAAAATCGAACCAAAGACCTACCTAAAATGACCGAAAAAGTGTTTGTCCTTTATGCGTTCGATGGATACAAACACTCTGAGATTGCGAAAATGCTTAATATCTCTGAAGGAACAAGCCAGTGGCATTATTCCACGGCAAAAAAGAAACTTAAAGAATGGTTAGCATTTTAACTGTGAGATTATGAAAGATACAAATCCAAATATTGAATCAAACGATTTTCCAGAAGAATTAAGATATTCTGATGAAAATTGGCAATTGGCGCTTGATAAAATAGAGTCACACGAAAGGAGTATTAGAAGAAAAAGATTTTTAACCGGATTATTGGGGCTAGGAATTCTTCTTATAGGATATTTCTCCTATGTGCATTTTTCCGAGCCTTCAATTGAATTAGATACTGTCAAAGTAGATGGTACATCCATCCAAAAAACAAACCAAAAGAAGAGTGTAATCACAGATGAAAATGGCATTAAAGAGAGCGGAGGGGCAACACTGTCTGATGTGCAAAATGAATCTGCTGCCGATAATAAGTCCATTGCTTCGGTAGAGAAAAAAAGGACTGCCACGAAGGAAGTATTGGTGGAGACTATAGTTCTTGATAAAGCAGATGATAATACGACAGTCAATGATGCTGTTGTAGATGATGAAGTTGGGGAAGGGAATAAACCTAACCAACAAGAATTTACAAATGTGAATACAAACACCAAAGCTCTGGAGAAGAATATAGACAAAAACATTATTGAAAATCCCTCTGAAGAAATAAGCAATAACGTCAGAGTTAATATCGAATCTAATGATAGAGAGGCGAAAGACCAAGAGATAGCAATCGATACGAAGAGTACAGACCAGGAGCTCGAAAGGATTTCTGAAAAAAAAGAAAATCAGATTTCTGGAACCAATGAATCCAATGGAAAGGTCAATTCTGATCCGGTGACCACAACCGTCGATGATTCGGAGTATAACGAGTCCAAACAAAGCATGAATGGTAATGCAAAAAATGTTACTATGGCGGATAAAGAAGAGATTTCATTTCAAAGTCAATTGCCTTTGGAAAGAATGATATTTAAAACTATCGCTCCCTTGGATAGAACTAATAACTCTATAAAAGAAAAGCTTGAACCTATTAGCACTCTCTCTAACCACTATGAAAAACCGTTTAGAATCCCTAAAGAATTGATTGCTTTCAAGCTTGGAACTAGCCCATGGTTAGATTATGGTAAGTCTAGTAAATGGGAAGGGCTGAATGTTTCGTATGGCGTCAATTACGAAAGAAATATTACAAGAAAATATGGATATGGACTAGGCGTGGAGTATTTCAGGATTTCGCATGTCCCACAAGCTCTCGAACGCAGAGAAACAAGTTATGGTTATGGATATGAAAGCATTGTCACTTCTGTCAGAACGGACAAACTAGATTTTATTTCCTTCCCCGTATTTGGTAATTATAGACTGCATGACAGAGTGCAATTAGAGCTCGGATTTGGGTTATCCTATATCTTAGCTTCCAAAAATACGATTAGTAAGACACGACTTACGAATACCACCAGTCAAGAGTTAAGTAGCGAATCTACCAGTGGATACTACCAAGGTTTTAAAAGAGCAACAACATATTCCTCGATAGGAATAAGGTATTGGTTTCTCGAAAAATACGGTGTAAGCGCCACATACCATCATGGATTTTCAGACTTTACAATTAATGAAGAATTTGGAAATACAGACAAAGATGTCAATAGCAAATTAGTATTTAGTATTAAAAGAATAATCAAATGAAAAATTTAAATTATATATTGGTTTTTACTGTGTTGCTCATGTTTTTGTCATCTTGTGGGCCTAAGGTTCTTGAAGAGGATATAGTGGAAGAAGCAGTTTTTTATACAGAAGGCATGGTAGATGGTGAGGTTTTCTCACTTGTGGCAGGGCCCGAGAATGTTACTATTGAAACCATGTATTCTGAAAGCATCAACAACCTACCCGTTTTTATCACATCTTTCTCTAATCAAAATTGCGCTACTTGTTCGAAGCGATTGGATATGGTTCTTGTAGGTCAAGATATTTCTGTAGGAGAGATAAGTTTTGAAGAAAAACTACCAATTGGCAATTACGCATTGGATGAATATACGGCAGACATATTACCCGAAGGTGGAGATTTTCTAATCATGTCAAGTAGTTCTGTGGATTATTCCTTATTCGATGATAATGGAGAAGTTGTAATTGGGACGGATGGCGTAGTTTCTGACCTCGATGATGGTCAATATACCATGGTTGCTATTGGCGGAATTGGATGCTTGGCGACACAGACAAGTACTTTTGACATTGTAGGTGGCTTTTTGTGTTCTCCATTGGCGCAAATCAATATTACTGATACACAATTTAGTTTTACTATTGGAGATGACTTTCCTATGAACAACTACGTAACAGAAATATTTATTAATGACCAACTAATAAATCTTCAGCCCGATGTTGTCGTTGATATCAACAGTATTGTGCCTTCTGGAGATATTGACAACATTCTTGTAGTTGTTGATGATGGGGTGTCTTGTGTTTCTACCAATGGATGGTTTTTTGAAACACCATTAGTGTCTAGTTGTGATTTCAGTATTACTATGACATCATTGTCAGCAGCACCGCCACCTATCGAATTGTCAGTAAGTGTAAAATACACTTCTGAAGATGCTCAGGAATATGTCTCAATCTCAGGAAGTACAGGTACGCTTAGTGTTTTGGAATATGCTCCATACGATGAAGATCCTGAAGGACGAGAGGCATATAGAGTGAGACTTAATGCCAACATGACGCTAGTTAATGTGATGAACAATTCAGATCAGATTTCTTTGTCTATCACCGATGCCTATGTGCCACTTGTTAATGAATGATTTTTAAGATACGCCCGTATAGTTGGCGAAAAGTTTTTCTGCTTTTAAGATTTAAATAGAAAAGACTAAGCGCGTTCTTTTTTCTATAAATTCGCATCTCCAAAACAAAGTCGAATAAATCAGAGTATGGATAGCGGGTGGAGTAGAATTAGTATCTTCTTTTTTTTCATTGTGGCACTCATCGGTACATCTTTGCGAGCAGTGTCATTTTTAGACCTACCATTTAAATTCTCCAACTTAGTACATGCACATTCTCATGTTGCTTTTCAAGGGTGGATTTATACGATTCTATTTCTTTTGATGACTCATCTCTTTTTGGATAAGAAGCAAGTACGAAAAAGAAAATACGTCCTACAATTCAAGATTACTATGGGTGTATTGTTCGGTATTTTGATATCTTTTTCTCTTCAAGGATACGGATTGTACTCTATTCTATTTTCTACTTTGTTTCAATTGCTCAATTATTGGTTTATCTATAGTTTTTTAAAAGATACTAGAGACAATACAGGTTCTGCACCTCGAATTTCTATCCGTTTTGTTCGAACAGGGTTATGGTTTGGTATATTGTCTACCCTTGCGCCTTGGGGTATAGGAATCGTTTCTGCCAAGGGGCTCGCTGGCACGGATATTTATCGATCGTTTATATATTTCTTTCTCCATTTTCAATACAACGGCTGGTTCTTATTTGTGACTATCGGACTACTCTTCAAAGTTCTAGAAAATAAGAATGTGTATTACAAACCGAGTTATGCGTTATGGTTCTATCGACTATTCTCCTTCGCAGTAATACCTGCTTATACTTTATCTTTATTGGGGATGAATATCAAAAAATATATTATCATTCCAGCGTTCTTTTCTGCAGGGATTCAGGCAGTAGGTCTTGTCTTCCTATTACTGCTGATTCGTTCTTTTAAGGGATTACGTCTGGAGAAAACACGCACTTTGATAGACACATTCTCGTTTCTCTCGGTGATTGCTTTTTTCTTAAAAGTTATTCTGCAATTGGTATCTGTATTCCCTTACTTTCGAGAAATTGCTTTCTTCAATAAACGAATTATTCTCGCTTATTTACATTTAAGTTTCATTGGAGTTCTGTCCTTTACTATCTTTGCATTGTTGATGCAAATTAAATGGTTGAACAACAATTCTAATACTGTCATTGCGGGGTTCTTGCTCATCGTTGGATTTGTGATCACAGAAATAGTTTTAGTATGGAATGATTTCTGGTTTATTGACGTCCATTGGGTAATGCTCTTGGGATCACTAATGATGACCATTGGTATTTTACTACTGATGTTGGCAGTGCAGAAAAACAAAATGCAAACAAACAATGAATGATTATTTCACATTAGCTCGAGTAATCCATGTATTAGCAGTAGTGCTTTGGATCGGTGGGGTGGCGATGGTAACCACAGTAATTATCCCTGCTGTATTGAGAATGTCCAAAGGAGAAGATCCGATCACCATGTTTGAAGAAATAGAAGGTAGATTTGCACGACAAGCAAAAATAACTACCCTCCTCACCGGGCTTACAGGTTTTTATATGATCTATGTATTGGATGCATGGGATAGATACCTCCAACTACGATATTGGTGGATACACGCCATGACGGTGGTATGGATACTGTTTACGCTTGTGTTGTACGTCTTAGAGCCACTAATTCTCCATAAATTGTTTCGTGAATACGCTAAGAAAACCGCTGAAAAAACCTTTCGATTTGTACAAAAAGCACACTGGATTCTGTTGTTTCTTAGTCTGGTGACTATCGTTGGTGCCGTGGCTGGAAGTCATGGATGGTTTTTTATCAAGTGATCCAACACCAGCCAAAACAACACCAGCCAACCCCCCAACAAGCCAAAACAACACCAGTCAAAACAAAACCAGTCAACCCCCAACAAGCCACTCCACTAGCCATCCCACCAGGTGCGTCGGCTATCAAACCTCAGTGCGAAATACCGTAGTGACACAACCAAGCAGCCACACCTTGAAAACGAGAAAATCCGCACGCAAAGGGCACCTTCCATCCATAATCCGACAAAATCAAACAAGGGATTTGGTGAGGTTTGGGCCTTTTTTTGGTTCTTTTTTGGGCAAGCAAAAAACGAACAACCGAAACCAAGGCACTACAAAAATCAACCTCATTCAAACCCCCAACCAGTCAACACCAACACCAGCCTAAACAAAACCAGTCAAAACAAAACCAGCCAAACCAACACCAGTCAACCCCCCAACAAGCCACTCCACCAGCCACCCCACCAGGTGCGTCGGCTATCAAACCTCAGTGCGAAATACCGTAGTG
>JAJRRH010000079.1 GCA_024279715.1 Bacteroidota bacterium | reverse complement strand
TAGAAGTTTCCTAAACTTTAGATCCAGGTTCGATTCCTGGTGGAGTCACTAATGGGTTTTGAGTTTGATTTTTGAAGGGGGAGGCGCGAGGCTTGGCCTTTATTATGTACCAACAAAAATCCCCTAAACTTTTCATAAAGAATAGGGGATTCATTTTTTTTAGTGGTCAAACCGCTACTTATCGATATGCTTATTTCATTTCATTTGAAACAGGCGTATTTTTAACAGTAAAAAGCCCATTTTTTGGCACAAATATGGCGCTAAATTCTATGGCATTTCTCCCACCACTATAATTTCTTAATGGAGAGACATGTATATCATAACTTATGCGATACCAGTTGTCTTTCATGTGAAATCCAGCTTGAACAATTACCGCATCATCCACTCTGTAAGATAAATCAAGCAATGCTCGATATTCTGTGTCTTCAAATCCATAGTCAAATCCTATACCTCCTATCATTTCAGTGGCAGTACTTTGAGCCATATACATAGCGTATGGTTTGATATTCAGATTTTCGTTTTTTATCCAAGTAGCACCAGCCTGCACATTCCATAGTATCGGCAAGGATGATTTAGGGCCATCCAAAAATGCTTCATTCGGTTGGGTAAGGTGTTTTAATCCGAATCCCGCCCAAGGTAGAAGTGTCTTTTCTGGATTGTCGTTATAGTAAAATCCTCCAATCGCTGTTTCAGGCAATAGTCGTGACTGTTTATTTAACGTTTCATTGCTGGGTAAATCCGGGTCAAAATTGCCATCATTGTACTGATTGTCAAATGTCAGTCTTGATATATCTAGTCGTTTATAGATAAGTCCCAATTGGACACCCGTCAAAATATGATACTTGTTATTGTTAGGTTCCGTTATCTCGTAGGACACGCTACCTACAAAAGACGTATTGTTAAAGATGTCCGCAAGGTTATTATTGACTATATATCCTCCATAAGACCATGGTTTGTCGGTAAGATTCCGGTCATATGCCAAGGATAACGTAGAAATATTGCTTCCTACGGATGCCCATTGGCTTCTATAGTTGGCAGATACTCTTATGTCGGCATCTTCGATTACTCCCGTCTGTGCTGGGTTAAGCAGCATTGGACTCACTTGCCATTGAGATAAATGTGGGTCTTGTGCTTTGGCTACGGTGCACGAAGCTATCATCATGCCTGCCGCAATTATTTTTGTAATTCTTTTCATCATTATCTTATTAGCGTTATTTTACCTGATTTGTCATACGTGAACCCATCTTCTGTGGTGGCAGTAACGGTATAGAAGTAGGTTCCTAGTGGTTGGTCTTTTCCTTTGAAAGTTCCGTCCCATCCGATTTCTGCATCGTTACTATTGAATATTAATTCACCCCATTCATTGTAAACACTAAAGTTTATCTGACTGAATGGTCCGCCTCTTACATAGAATATATCATTCTCTCCATCACCATTTGGACTAAATCCTGTGGGTGTCTTTGGAGGTAATATATCGCCAGGCATTATTTGTATTATTTTCATCGTAGAGTCAGCACATCCTGCAGCATCATAGGCAATTAACATCACTTGATACTCTCCTTCTTCGTTATAGCTGAAGATTGGATTCTCTTCGTCCGAATAGTCATCGCCAGTTCCGAAGTCCCAATCGAAGTTTGTGACATTGCTAGTTATGTTATTAAATGTTATTTCATGTTCGCTCAACAGTTCACCCGTGATGACAAAATCAGCATTTGGTCGCTCTGTCACTTCCACTTGTTTCGTGATAGTACTTGTACAGCCCTCCATTAGTTCTATAGCAAGTGTCACGTCATAAGTGCCTGTTTCAGAGAATGTCCACGCAGCATCTTCTGCGGAAGAGCTTCCTTCCTGATCGAAGCTCCAAAGGATGTTGTTTATTTCTCCTGAGAGTAGAACGCTTTGATTGGTGAATGAAATAGGACTTCCCAAACAAGCACCTGAAATATCGAAGTCAGCGGTAATAGAGTTGTCAAACGTAATGGTCACGGCTTCTGATGAAGTGCCACATGCATTGTCATCCAATGTTTGAAGATAGAATTCTATTTCACCTATTATAGCATCATTTTCACTTGGTGAATATACGGTGCTAGCCATATTGCTATTGTCAAATGATCCTGTTCCTGAAGTAGTCCATACGATTGATTCAGAACCACCAGTGTCAGCGGTTACAGGAATTGATTCTACGGAGTTACAATATATCTGATCCTCCCCAAGGTTCAGAACAAATAGCTCGTCAGTAGCCATCAATACAGTATCGACGATAGCAGGGCAGCCCGCTTGATCCGTTGTGTTTAGGTAAAATAATATGATGTTTTCTTCTCCAATTCCAGGGTTGTAGGTTGTTGTTAACGCTGTGGAATCAACTATTGATCCTGAGCCATTGGTCGTCCAATAGTAATTTACGTTTTCCCCAATGACGGCACCGGTTAAGGCATATTCTAACGATGATCCACATACTCTTATGTCTTGACCTGCTTCTACTTGTTGTCGTCCTCCAAATCGGACAATTACGGTATCTCTAGCTGTCATACAACTCCCATTGCCTGTCGTCTCAGCCATTACATAAAATGATCCGATAAGACTGTCCGTCAATGATGGTATGTATTTCGTTTCTGCGATATTTACATCCATGGTAAATTGACCTGTACCTGTGGTACTCCAAAGGACAGATTCGGCACCTGAAAAGTCAGCATTCAAATCCATTTCTACAATCTCACCACATATTAATCTATCGTTGCCTAAATCCAAAATCGGAATTGCATCTATGGTAAGGATAGTTGTGTCTTGACCTTGCTGACAACTGCCATTGTTAGTACTTGTAAAATATAAGTCTATTTCGCCATTGTTGATGTCATCTTGAGATGGGGTGTAGAATGCATTGCCCATTGTTGCATCGCTAAATGTTCCACTGCCACTCGTTGTCCAAATACCGGTATTAGAGCCTCCGGATGCAAATCCATTGAGCTGTACTTCATCTTCAGACCCACAAATACCAAGGTCGAGACCAGCACTTGCAAAGACGTTTTGCCCGAAAGTGATACTCATGATATCCAAACTGCCATCGCAATCGCCATTGTTAGTGCTTGTTAGAGTTAGGAATATTGCTCCACCTGCAATGTCTTGAGCACTAAATGTGTAGTTAGGTTCTAGTAAGTCGGCGTTATTAAAGCTACCTGTCCCTGAAGTAGTCCATGTGCCTGTCCCACCACCGTTGGTTACTTGTCCGTTAAGTTGTGTACTGTTTGAGCTTACACACACTTGCTGATCCTCTCCTGCATATACTTCTATGGAAGGGGAGAAGTAGATAACTACCTGGTCAAAAACGGGCAGGCAATTTCCATTGTTGGTACTCGTTAATGTTAGCGTCACTTGTCCCAGAGAAATGTCCGCAATACTTGGTGTGAACTGAGTCTGCAAGTCGTTACTGTTGGCGAAAGAGCCAGTGCCATTAGATGTCCAAACACCTGTGCTTGTTGCTCCATTAACTTGTCCTAAAAGGTTTACTGTTTGAATACTAGCACATAGTTGTTGGTCGTTGCCTGCATTTACTATCGGCGATGGTGTAAAATCAATGTCAATATCTCCAGAAGCATCGTTACAGCTATTCACAGCCGAAACCGTAAGTGTAACTCCGCCCGATGTAAGGTCAGATGCACTAGGGATGTACGTTGGATTCAAAATGCTTGCCGAAGGGCTAAAAATCCCTCCACCTGTAGTTGTCCAAATTATTTCTGTATTAAAAGGACTTACATTCGATACCACATTCACGTCCACATTATTGCTGCAAAGCACCATGTCACCACTTGTGTTTATTGTCGTTTGGGGCAATATAGTAACGGTCAATTCGTCACTGACTGCATTACAGCCACCAATATTGGTTGCGCTTAGAGTCAACGTTACTTCGCCCATGTTAGCATCTTGTACGCTCGCAATATAGGTGGCATTTAAGTCTTCAGCGGATGGTGTGAATGACCCTGTGCCATTCGAAGACCATACGCCTGTCGTTGTCGGACCATTTACAAATCCTAATAATTGAATATCCAAGTTTTCAGCGCAAGTAGTAATGTCGTTACCTGCTGAAACTATTGGAGCAGGAGTGAAGTTCACTGTCATCTGATCCGTTACACTTACACAATTTCCTTGTCCCGAAGTGGTCAGTGTCAAAGTGACAGAGCCATTGTCTAGGTCTTCTTGCGAAGGGGAGTAAACAGGGTTCAGTATGTTTGAAATAGGAATAAAGCTGCCTGTGCCACCAGTCCAATATCCACCAGTTGCTATTGTGACATTACCATCCAATTGTACTTGAGAATTATTGCTGCACAGTGTTTGATTTCCACCTGCATCTGCTGTTGGAGCAGGGGAGAATGTGATAAGTACATCGTCAGATACGGGGATGCAGCTGCCGTTGTCTAACGTGGTAAGAGTAAGTGTTAGTATGCCTGTATTTACTTCGCCTTGCGTGGGAAGGTATATAGCATTCAATGCATTTGGACTCGGCAGGAAACTACCGTCACCACCTGACCAAAGTCCGCCATTCGCATGGGTGATAGACCCTGTGAGTTGTACGTCAGTATTGTTGGCACATACCGAAATGTTTGTTCCAGCATTGGCAGTTGGTGCTTCCGCAATATCAATAACTATGTTGTCAGAATTTGCCTCGCAAAATCCATTTTGTGTCGAGGTTAGTGTTAGTGTCGCCATTCCGGCATCAATTTCTGATTGGGATGGTGTATAAGTTGTGGATAGGTCGGTGGTAGACCCAAATACACCATTGCCACCTGACCAAAGACCGCCATTGGCATTTTGAACAGTTCCGTTAAGATTGACCATAGAAGAGTTAGCGCATGAATTTAAATCTTCTCCTGCTACGACAATTGGTTCAGGCGCAAAATTAAGTATCATCTGATCCGTTTCTGGATAGCAAGGCCCCGTAGAAGTTAAAGTAAGAACTACCTGACCGTTAAGTAAGTCTAGTGCTCCAGGTACGTATGTGGCATTAAATGTTTCAGGTGATGGTACAAACTCTCCAGTTCCGTTGGTTGTCCATATCCCCGAGGTTGAGCCACCAGACACCATGCCGGATAGTTCGTGGTTGATATTAGCACAAGTAGTGGCATCGTCCCCTGCAGTTATAAAAATCTGAGCAGCAAATTCTGAAAAATATCCAAATCTACACCCTGATGTTGCACCACCATTGATTAGACCCATAGCAAATACATCCATGTCATTGGTTATTAAATATGCTTGGTCCACAGCTATTTCAGATTCTTCATAACTGATCTGAGCGCCTAGCCATTCACCAGCTGTGCCAGGTACAGGCTGAAAGTCTGAGGCTTCTATTAGTGTTGCGTCGCCATTGATTTTAAAACTTCCTTCTGCACCGCTACGCACCAATAAGTTTAATGCAAAAAAGCTGTCGCTTGATCTTGTAAAACTCACTTGCTCTGATCCCGCACAATTAAGAGGTGGTAATAGTGCTCCTCCGATTTCGCAGCCAAATCCTGTTATGTGCATAGCATATACAGGCTTGCTGGTTTGCACGTAGGTGAGTGGGTTAGAAATTGAATATTCAAATGATTCGCCTGTAAATAAGGTAGTTTGATACACGCCGTCAATCTCTACGGTGGTAACATTGTCAGTAGCTGTAATTATCAGTAAGTCGTCCGTTAGAAGATAACCTTTGTTTACAATATACTCTTTTCCCGTTATTTCTACAGGTACAAGTTGGTCACCTATCAAATCTCTACATTGACTAAGAGATACAGAGTCGTCTTTTACGGATACGGCAATTGGTTTGTCAGAAGCAATAGCTGTTCCTACAGGATTGGGGGCGTTTATGTCAAGGACACCACAAGAGTATGTTTGTCCCTTATTCAAAGTAACCGAGTACGACTCTAAGGCTGGATGACCACCTTCTAGATCCACTCTTGGGTATATAATGATAGTGGTATTGTCTTCAGTCGCTACTATGTCGAAGGAGGTGTATGGAGTAGGTGTATATCCACCATTAGTCCAGTTTTTTTGAAATGGCGTGTAGAACTCTGTTCCAAGTCCAGTAAGTCCTTTAAGGGCAAATATCTCTGGATTATAATTTGTGTTTACTTCATAGTATACCGTGATGTCTTCTGTAGAGGAAATATGGATGCCAGTATTCATTACTTGATCCATTGGGCCAGTTTCTATCTCAGCCAAAAAAGCACTCAAGTCTTCGCTATGTGATGTATAAGCTGCCATAGTGATGACGATAGGGCTGCCACCATTAAAACTTGGATTGGCAGGCATATCTATTGTTATGGTTGTCGCTTGGTCAGCTGATGCAATCCGAAGTAGTACAGGAAAGTCAACTACATGCCCAGAGGTCACCTCTGGCGGAGCAAACCAAAATTCTGTACTCGTTTGGGCTACCGAAGCGCTTATGGATATCAGAAATGTAAAAAGACCGAGAAGTAAGTTTTGTGATTTCATAGTAACTATTTATTTTGACAGTAGTACTTACGTCAAAACAGATAGTTATGTTTCGTGAATCAGATTCGGATGATATTAGAAAGGCTAAATGGCTTAAATCTAGCGTAAAAGGAATAGAGGATGATCATAAAACTATTGATTGTTAAATAGTTTTTGTGTAATTCGCTCGTAAATAATTAAAGAAATATATCAAGTTTGAGGACGCCCTTTAAGTCTCTTTTCAATTTTTTGTTTTTTTGCGGTAAGCTTTTTCATAAGATCCATTAACAAAGGGTCTTTTGTCTCCTTGTATAATTCATTTACAGCTAAGATAATTTTTTTCACTTCTCTAGACGCTACAATTCTTTCATTGGTTGTCGTTAAAGGAATTTTCTTTTGCTCATATTCTTTTGCTTCAGCTATTATATCCATCATTATATTTTTTGTAATGTTACTCTTTTTTTTGTTATATGCAAAAAACGAGCCAAGAATTATTTGTTCAGTTTAATTAATGACTCAATAAAAACCATTAAACTAGCTGATAATCAACGTTATTTAGTCGCTGCATGTTTTGTGTTGTCTTTAAGTTTTTTGAAGTATCACGGTGGTCATAACTCTAGAATCCGCCACAATGACAGATTTCAAAGGGGGTTCTTGTGTCAGTGAATGTGCTGATTTGAGTCTTGTGAGCATGTTTTTTGTAAGTAAAAAACGTTGCGTTCTGTCATTTAGTCTGAAAACACCTTTGCCAACATCTATTTTTTTTTCTAGCCCAATGTCTGATGTCATTCTAATGAAAAGACTGCCATTTTGTTTTAATACCCGAATTAACTCTGAAAACATAGACTCAAACTCTTGATGATTTTCAGCGAAATGTAAAACAGCATTGCAAATTATATGGTCAAACCGCTCATTTTTATAGGGGAGTTTTACAATGTTTCCCACCGTAAAGTGTTCAGCCATTTTCGGATAACGATTTTTTAAAGCGTCAATATTTTCTTTCGATTTGTCTAGCCCGTAGATTATTATGCCATTATTGATGAACCATTTCATATTTCTACCTGCTCCACAACCTGCATCAAGTATGTGGTGGTGGTTTGAATACCTTCCCTTCAGTATTTGATCTAATAAATAGATGTCCGTATTTCCAATACAGTCTTGTAGGTTTTGTAAATTCATAGAGATTTTTTTCTATAAGGTGTAAATATAGTCGATAAGTTTTTAATAAGTCGTTTTGTGAATGTAACTCTTTACTGTTTCTGCATCATTGAAATACATATATTTGCGAAAATTCTTGTCAAAAACTAATTGTTATAATAATTCAATATCAATCATGAGTGTAAAATTAATATATGATCTAGCAGAGGTAAATCTAGAAATGATAGACCAAGTAGGGGGTAAGAATGCATCCTTGGGAGAGATGATCTCCAATATGTCATCTAGAGGAATCAATGTGCCTGGCGGATTTGCCGTAACTTCTGCGGCCTATGACCTGTATATTGCGCACAATGATTTGGAACCCAGGATAAGGGCGCTCATAGAAGGTATGGAAGTAGGAAGTCTAATTGAACTTAGAAAAACGGGCACTAAAATTCGACAATTGATTTTGGATGGAAACTTTCCTGAAGATCTCAAAGATTTAATTGATAAATGGTATAAAGATTTGTCAGAGAAGTCTGGGCAAGAAGCAACAGACGTGGCAGTACGTTCTTCGGCTACCGCTGAAGACTTGCCTGACGCCTCTTTTGCTGGACAGCAGGAGACTTTTCTTAATGTACGAGGGCATAATAATGTGGTGAATTCCATCAAGGCTTGTTTTGCCTCGTTATTTAATGATCGTGCTATATCCTATCGAAACTCTATGGGATTTGCTCATATGGATGTTAAGCTTTCTGTGGGGGTGCAGAAGATGGTAAGGTCTGACTTGGGTGCGTCTGGCGTCTCTTTTTCTATTGATACTGAAAGTGGATTCGATAAAGTCATCGTAATAAATGGTACACTCGGTTTGGGTGAATTGTTGGTGCAAGGAGAAATATCACCGGATGAATTTATTGTTTTTAAGCCGACACTACGAGAAGGAAAGGCTGCTATTATTGAAAAGAAATTAGGGCGTAAAACCCATAAAATGGTGTATAGCTCCAAGCCAAATGAAATGGTGAAAACTGTTGCAATTAATGAAGATATGCAACGACACTTCTGTATTACTGATGAACAGGCGTTGAAGTTAGCACGATGGGTATTAGAAATCGAAGATTATTATACCGAGATAAAAGGCTACTGGTCTCCTATGGACGTGGAATGGGCATTCGATGGATTGTCGCAAGAGTTATTTATCGTTCAAGCTCGTCCAGAGACTATCCATTCTCAAAAAGAAACAGATACACTTTCCGAATTCGTTATAGAAGATGAAAATAGAAAGGAGAAGTTGATCTTTGAAGGGGTAGCGGTAGGCGATAATGTGGGTTCCGGAGAGGTGAACATCATCTATACCTTAGATGGTAGAGATGGAAGTGCTGATGAATCATCTTTCAAGGCAGGTCAAGTGTTGGTAACAGATATGACAGACCCAGACTGGGAGCCACTTATGAAAATCGCCTCTGCAATTATAACCAATAAAGGGGGTAGAACCTGTCACGCTGCTATTGTCGCAAGAGAGCTTGGTGTACCCGCTATTGTAGGTACTCAGAATGGAACAACCAAGTTGGAAAATGGGCAAGAAGTGACGGTGTCTTGCGCTGAAGGTAGTACAGGTGTGGTGTATGATGGGTTAATTCCTTTTAAAGAAGTGAAAACTAATATTTCTGACCTACCGACAACCAAGACGCCAATTATGATGAACGTGGCATCACCTGATCTTGCATTCAAATTTAGTAAAATACCAAATGCAGGCGTAGGGCTAGCTCGTGAGGAGTTTATTATCAATAACTTCATTAAAGTACATCCTTTGGCATTGCTTCATCACAAGGAATTGGATGACGCAGAACTATCTGAAACGATAAAAAAACTAATTTGTGCGTATGATAATGAGACAGATTTTTTTATTAAAAAACTGTCCTATGGTGTAGCAAAAATTGCAGCAGCATTTCATCCTAATAAAGTAATAGTCCGATTCTCAGACTTTAAGAGCAATGAATATCGAAATCTTACCGGAGGAAAGTACTTTGAGCCAATAGAAGAAAATCCAATGATCGGATGGCGTGGAGCTTCTAGGTATTACTCCGAAAGTTATAAGGAGGCATTCGGGTTAGAATGTGAAGCTATCAAGAAAGTCCGAGATGAATATGGATTAACCAATGTGACGGTTATGGTTCCCTTCTGTCGTACGCCAAAAGAATTGGAACTAGTTCTAGAGGTGATGTCTGAATATGGACTGAATCGAGGAGAGAATGGGCTTGAGGTGTATCTGATGGCAGAGTTACCCTCAAATGTACTACTGGCAGAGGAGTTCGCAAAAAACATTGATGGATTCTCCATTGGATCCAACGATCTTACTCAGCTAACGCTTGGGTTGGATAGAGATTCGGAATTAGTTTCTCACCTATACGATGAACGGAATCCTGCTGTAAAAAAAATGATCTCTATGCTGATCGAAAGCGCACGTAAGACAGGAACAAAAGTTGGTATTTGTGGACAAGGGCCCTCTGATTTTCCAGACTTTGCCGAGTTTTTAGTGAAAGAAGGGATAGGTAGTATTTCTGTAACCCCGGACTCTGTATTAAAGACCTTACTATCAATAAGTGAATTAGAAAAATCTTTGTAACCTATGAGCGGAAGGAAGAATAGAGATGAAATAAGCACCAAGAAGCCGTCATACGAAATAGGGGAATCACTAATTCTCTATTTGAAGAAATATTTACGATACTCTATTCCAGAGATTACGTATGATAGCCTTTTAAGATTTCAAGACTCTTTTCCAGTTTATGATAAAAACGACAAAGATACTTTTTGGAGGCTATGTATGTATGCGCCAGAAGAACAAGAAGAGACGCATGCCGCTTTACTAATTATCTACCTTCAGCTAATTGGTGATCTTGATACTTCTGCTATCCAGCATCTCATGATAGAACGGATTGATTATTGTCTCTTTGGAAATTCCAAGCCTTTTAGAATTAAAGTAAAAAACCTAATCAATGACAACTATGATTATTACTATATCAAACGTGCCGATTCTTCAAGGATTTACGGGCTTGAATTAGAGCAGCTAATATCGCCAAATAAGGTGAATTACCTAGTCAACGAAACGACTTTGATAGAAGAGCATATTGTGGGAATTCCGGGAGATCAATTTATTGACTGGAATATAAAAAATGAACAGCATAATCAAGTGCGACTTGCCAAAGAATTTGTGAAATTTAACGAGCGTTGTTTTATCAGGTTATTGGGAGATATGCGTTCGTATAATTTTATCATCGATATGACTCCTGATTTTGATCAAATGCAATATCGAGTGCGAGCGATAGATTTTGACCAACAGAATTTTGAAGGAAAACTGGTGATCTATACCCCGCAGTTTTTTAGTGATAATAGACCTTATGTTAAAATGGTTACTACAACTCTTAATCAAGACAGCATTCTTCAGTATCAAAACGAGGAGCGCTCATTGATTAGAAGGCGGATTGCAGTGTCAGAATATCAATTGAAAGAATTGCTTCGCTGTGCCAAAGAAGAAACATTAAGTATGCCAGAAAAAGTAAAGCGATTAGCACATGATTTAAGTGTCTATCATGAGGATAGCTCCTTCAAGTCACTTACCAAGATGAGCGAAATACTTCTTAAACACCTTAATCAATGTTTGAAGTTGGATATCGTTCTGGATTAGTGAATAGTGCCTCAAATAGTCTATAAAGCAACCGATTCTAGCGCATTGGCAATATCCCAAATCAAGTCATCAGAATTTTCAACACCGATAGAAAGTCGTACTAACTTCTCAGTAAGCCCCATTTTTATTTTTTGATCAGGATCAACTCCGGCATGAGTCATTGTGTCTGGATGTTGCGCTAAGCTTTCGGTACTTCCCAAACTCACCGCCAATTGTATGTGAGAAAGATTGTTCAGGAATTCAAAGGCTTGTTTTTCTCCTCCTTTTATGTCAAATGAAACCATGGATCCTGGGGTAGAACATTGATTTTTATAAATTCGGTATTGTTCTGTCCCTTCTTCTAATAGTCCTAAGTATAAAACCTTCTCCACCTTAGGGTGGTTAGCAAGAAAAGAAGCTACCTTTTCAGCATTGGCTGTCTGTTTGTCCATCCTCAGCTTCAACGTCTCCAGACTTCTAAGCATCAGCCAGGCGGTGTTTGGCGAAATGATACTTCCTAGAAAAGTCCTCAAAACTTTAATCCTACCAATAAGTTCATTGCTTCCTAAAAGCGCTCCCGCAATTAAATCACTGTGACCTCCAATGAACTTTGTAGCTGAATACAAAACAATATCAGCACCCAAATCTAACGGGTGTTGCCATAGTGGCCCCATGTAGGTGTTGTCCACAGTAACTATAACTTCTTGCCCTTTGGTACGATATTTTTTTGCAATAGAGACGTACATCTCGATGTCGATTAATTCATTGGTAGGATTCGCAGGAGTCTCCATGTATATCATTGATAGGCGGTCAGCATGCCCCGAGTTGTCAATAGCTTTTAGTATTTCTTCTTTGGTGTCCCATGGCATAACGGGCAAAGTGTGAACTCCTATTTTAGCAAGGAAATCATGGATGAAATGATCTGTTCCTCCGTATAATGGATTGCTGTATACTAAGAGATCACCAGGCTTTAAAAATTCAAGCAACACAGTGCTAACGGCTGACATCCCACTGCTGAATACAGCGCATTGCTCCGCATTATCCCATAGGCATAGCCGGTTCTCAAGAATTTCGAGATTGGGATTGTTGATTCTACTATATATTAAACCTAGTTCTTCGGTAGGTTTTTTCTCCCGTAAACCATATGCAATTTCAAAGAAACCTTTGCCTTCTTCGGCAGACTTAAAGACGAAAGTGGAGGTTTGGAATATGGGACATTTGACGGCACCTTCCGATAGCTCTGGCTTATAGCCATAAGTCATCATTTGACTTTCAGGACTGTATTTGTGATCTTTCATGTGGTCAAAAGTATGAAAAATAGAGGATAGTTCTTGAACTTGACGAGTGTTAAGGGAATTAATCTTAACGAATTGTATTTGGCAGGAAATTATCCTGTATCTTTACTTGTTGCAATAGAGAATAAGTATAATTAACTAGTATATGGACGAAATAGATAAAAAGATACTTAAGTTTCTGCAAGAGGATGCGAAGACAACAGTAAAGGAATTGTCAGGAAAGCTGAACTTAAGTAGCACGCCTATTTATGAAAGGGTAAAAAGATTAGAGCGAGAAGGAGTCATAAAGTCCTATCATGCTAAGTTGGATAGAAATAAGATAGGATTGTCCTTAATGGTGTTTTGTACAGTTTCCCTAAATCAACATGTAGCAGAGGCAATTTTAAAGTTTGAGAAAGAGGTGCAAAATCTTGAAGAGGTCAATGCTTGCTATCATATCGCAGGCATGTTTGATTATCTTCTCGAGATATATGTTCATGACATGGCAGAATATCAAAACTTTGTGGCTTCAAAATTGGCTTCACTAGATAATATTGGAAAGGTTCAAAGTTCATTTGTCTTGACAGAGATTAAGGAAGGAGGGAAGTATGTGGTGAGAGATTAGTTCTTCATAAAAAAAACATCACTGCGTATTCAGTGATGTTTTGGGATAGTTGTAAGCGATTTTTTAACCTGCTTAGGGTATTAAAAGAGTGTACTGAGGCTTGAAAATACGGGCATTAGCAAAGCGATATGATTTGTAGTGTTTCCATTGCCATAGTTTTCTGATACATAAGATGCGGCCGCAAATTTTGGGTTTAGCTAATTAGCACAGGCTCATCTACCTCTACGGATGGAGACATATCCCAAACCTTGTATCCACCGGATAAGTTTTTTACATTTTCAAATCCAGAATGCCCAAGTATTCTACTTGCCAAATAACCTCTTAAGCCTTTTGCACAATAAACAACAGTATTCATTTTTTTGTCTAATAGGTCAAGTTTGTTTCTCAATTCATCAATTTCAATATGGATTGAATCTTTTATGTAGCCTGTTTTGTCTCTTTCTTTTTCTGTTCGGACATCCACGATTTGGACATCTTCTTTGTTCCGTATTATTTCATTGAACTCTTCAATAGATATTTCATTGTACGTGCGGTTTGAATTAACAAAGCCATTGACTATTAAAGGGTCCTTCGCTGGAGAGAATGGTGGCGCATAAGCAAGGTCGAGTTGAGGTAAGTCTGACATTTTTAACTTTGCGTAAATGGCGGTACTCAGCACGTCTATTCTCTTGTCCACACCCACTTCACCATAGATCTCTGCTCCTAGGATAGTTTCATCTTTTGGATCAAAATATATTTCAATAATCATGTCTTTCTGACCTGGGTAGTAGCTTGGAGTTGCGCCTGCTACTATTAGGTTTGTTTTGTAACGCCATCCAAGTTTATCTAATGCTTTTGCATTTAATCCTGTTCGTGCGAGCGTGTAGTCAAATATTTTGATAATTGCTGTTTTATTACCTCCTGAGAAACTCACATTGCCACCTGCGGCATTTGCGCCTGCAGATCGTCCACCTTTATTGGAATGGGTGCCTAACGGTAAGTAGTCGTGAATCATTGTTTGAGTATTCATTATGCTTGCATTGTCACCTGCTGCATATATGTCAGGAAGGGATGTCTCCATTCTTTCATTGACAATCAAAGCGCCATTCGCTAAGGCTTTAGCACCCTTGTTGAGCAGTAGCTCTGTATTTGGTTTTATGCCAGTGCTTACAATGATAAAGTCAGTATCTATCACTTCGCCATTGGCAGTAATTACTTGAGTAGCCCGATTGTCTTGCATTTTAAATTCACTTACGAAGGATCCTTTCACTGTTCGAATACCTTTTTGCGCTAGTTCTTTTTCAGCAAAAAAACTAAATTTCGGTTGCCACATAGGAAGAATTTGGTCTAGTCCTTCAATTAAGGTCACTTCTTTTCCAAGTTCTCTTATGTTTTCAGCTACTTCTACACCTATCAATCCTGAGCCAAGGATGGCTATTCTGTTATTAGATTCCAACAACCCTTCTTTCATTATTTTGTCGAAATCCGAAAGGCTTCTACAAGTGGACCAATTAGTGATTTTGTCAATGTTCTTGATGGGAGGAATGTTTGGTCTAGCACCTGTGGCAAATATCAGTTTGTCATAACTATAGACTCCTTGTGAAGTGGTGATTTCCTTACCCATTGGGTGGATGTCTATTACTTCTTCATTGAGTTTTACGTCAATGTTAAATCTATCTCTAAGTAAACTAGCCTCTACAACCAGTAATTTATCCCTTGATGGAATAACTCCAGATAGGGCATAAGGTATTCCACAAGTAGCATAACTTATGTTTGATGATTTTTCAAAAAGAATGATTTCTGCATTTTCATTCTCTCGTCTTGCTTTTGCTGCCGCTGAAGGTCCAGCAGATAGTCCGCCGATGATAATTATTCTAGTTCGCATTGTATTTAAGTAAAAATTTTGACAAAAGTATATCGCTAGATAGAACTAGTCAGTAACCTTTATTACAGAGCAAAAAGTCTTTTATTTAACATGCTGATATAGTGAGATGTAGTGTTTTTTTAAGTGATGTGTTCTCCAATGCACGTGTTAGTCTAGCTGCTCAGACTTCGAATTGTTTGAACGCCAAAATCCATTGAGATCGATGGAATTCAATACGCCATTCAGGTCAAAGTCGGTAGGACTAGAAAGATAGCCATAGCCACCTGCGTTAGAAGTACGCCAATTTATCTTGTCCACTCCATTTATTTGACCATCTTGGTTGCTGTCTCCTGATATCATTGCTCTTTTGGTTGGGTAGTTTGTAGTGGCATTGATTCCTCCGAATAATGGAGTTTCAGGGGAGGTGAAATCAACAGATACAGTACCCGAAATACTAACGGGATTGACTGTTCTAACGCCAAAATGATTTCTATGTCTAATAGCAATATAGACGGAGTTTTGAGTTAGTTCAGGAAATGTCAATGGAGATACACCATCCACACTTACGATGTCACCATCACGTTGAATTAAGGCAGATTGTGTCTGGATAACCGTATTTGGATTGTTACTTGAGCGAAGCTCAATAAAAACCCAGTCCACAATGGCATTTATTCCATTCACATCAAGTGCTGCCATTGTAGTTGTTTCTCCTCCTCCTCCGCCAACATGGCTGAAGCCTAATTCACCATAGGGCTCGATTAATGGAATGCTCCCGTTTTGTCTTAGATGATTAGTCATCACTTGATTGTCAGGAAGGTAAGCTCCCTGAAGGAATGCTTTGAGGGCAAATGATGCGTCAGCGGGTGTAGCATTAGGGTCATATCCATCCACCGTAGTGGCGCCTGAAGCCCCCGGCGCTAGAAATATTGAATAAGAAGAAAAACTAGCTTCAAAACTCCCATACCAATCAGATAAGTTATTGTTGCAAGTGGAGCCTCCTCCCTGAAGTTGTCCTATTAGTCTATGGTCTTGGTCGTAAAGTGGGGATCCAGATGATCCTCCTTCCGTCGTCGTATTTCTTTCCCATGATTCTATTCGCCAGTTGTTTCCATTGGAACTTGTCGTGTTTGATCCATAAAATGTTTTCTGTAATGGGTCGTCATCAAATGATATTTTCTTTACATCCCCATTTGGATGATGAATGCATACGGCATTACTTACAGCAGAGCCGCTATTGTCCCAGCCGTTATAGTAGGGCTGATATGAAGCTGGTATATTTGCTGTGAGCTGCGTAAGGAGTCCATCGGCAGATGGATTGCTGGCTTTGACCACTGCGCCGGAAATGCTCTGCGTAAGTGGGGCAGCCCCGGAGTTTGAACAGCCGGAGTACTCGTGATTGAAATACACAACCCAATTAGATTCCGTGCCGCCACAATGTTCCGCTGCTAAAAAATATGGTACGCCATTGTTATTCGTATTGTTAATCAATGATCCTGTGCAAACAAATCCTCCAGTCAGTATTAGTCCTACACTTCGTTTCTCATTTTGCCATGGATCTCCATCCGGACAATTGATGTTGATGTTGCACGCACCGCTAGTTCCTATGGGACCTTTGTCATTGTTGTTTTTACTCAAGATAGGTCTATAGCCATGGGTGATCTGAGATATCATTAATTGTGCTTGATTTCGTACACTATACGGTTCGAAATATTCAATGACTATCCTGTCGCTATGAATTACTCCAATGCTCAAGCTACCATAATCTTTGTTGTTAGAAGAGGTGAAACTGCCTAGGTATTCCTTTCTTTGGCTATCATAGACGTAAACTTCTCCTCCCACTGGAATGTTGTATTCACCAAATACGAAGTTTATGCTTGTGGCCTCCGGGCAATGTATACCAAATCGCCATATACGATCACCATTTTCATTTTCGTTATAACTGCCTTCGTCGAAGAAGTCAATGCTTGTATTTATTTCAACGCCAAATCTATAAGGAGTGGATTTGTATAAGTCGACCACCGAGTCTTCTTGTTGGATTTCCGTCATATTAACGGGAGGTGTGGAGTAGAAGGAGATTTCTGTGGAAAAGGTCTTGTTGTTCCAGTCCATAGGCTCTCCTACATGTTGTATCTGACTGAAATACGAGAGAGAAAAAAAAGGAATGATTAATAATAGGATAAAATTTTTCATATAAAGTTGTATTAGGGCGTAAACAGACGCTAAAGGTAAGGATTTTTGCTGGGATTATTCCTGGGTATATTGCTAGAAGAGATAGTGGAATGAAACACCTGTAACTAGCAGCATATCAGGCAGTAACCAAACACTGCTAATATCCGTATATATTATGAAATAATAGGTCGTGAACGAGCCGTTTTGAAAAATAGTAACACATATCGATTTTGGACACAGATTAAGTTTGTGTTTTTAGCAATGTTCCTCTTTGCTTTGTCATTTGGTTATGGGCAAGAAATCAATGGCAACGGGATAGACGATGATGGCGATTGCAATGTGGATTGTGATGATTTGGAGTTTGGTGTGCAGGCCACTGAGTTCTTTAATGGTATGTCGGCTAGTTTTGTTATAGGACAGACAGATTTTGTTACGAATACTGCAGGGACAGACGAGGATGATTTTGATGGCGCTTATGATATTGCTTTGGATCCTATTACAGGTAAGTTGTTTGTTTCAGAAATTTTTAATCATCGTGTTTTAAGATATCCTTCTTGCGATGATTTTTTATTTGGCAATAACCCTGAGGCGGTTCTAGGGCAACCTGATTTTACAACTAACGGAATTGGAGTAGCAAGCGATAGACTAGGTATGGTTGCAGGGATTTTTGTGGATAATCAAGGGGTGCTATGGGTTTGCGACTGGGGTAATAATCGTGTTTTACGATTTGATGATGCTGGTAATAAACCTACTGGGTCTTCTGCAGATGGGGTGCTAGGGCAGTCAGATTTTTCAACATCATTTTTTGCTACCTCAAGGAATGGATTTGGTGGCCCTGTGGATGTGGTAGTAGATGATAGTGGTAGATTGTATGTCGCAGATAGGTCTAATGGTCGGGTATTACGATTTGATGACGCAGCATCCAAGCCTAATGGCGCCAATGCGGATGCAGTGCTAGGAAGTAGTAACTACACCAGCTATGTGAGTACAGTATCGCAATCCAATTTAAGCCTTACAGGTGGCATTGCCCTTATTTGTAATTCTCTATTTGTCACGGATGAGTCTGAGAATAGAATACTCAGATGGGATAACCCAGAGACTCTTGCTAATGGCGCTCCGGCTAATGGTGTATTAGGACAAAGTGATTTCACAAGCTCTGCTTCAGGGACTTCTATAAATAGCATGGATGAACCCAGATTTTTGACGTCAGATTCACATAATAATCTCTACTTGTCTGATAGTAGAAATAATCGAGTGACTATATTTAATGAAGCAAAAGCAAAGCCCGATGGAGGAGATGCTGATGTAGTGGTGGGGCAGCCTGATTTTGTAACTAATTCTTCGGGGTTGAGCGCAAATGCTTTTAACACACCAAGAGGGTTGATGTTGGTGGAAAATCTATATCAGAATTACCTTGTGGTGGGAGATGCTTTGAATAATCGATTTATGGTTTTTGGTCAAGACGAAATAATCACCGATGAATTAACCCCAATTTCTGGTAATCTCGATGGACAAGATGCCTCAGGCAGTGGGGCATTGAGTTTTTCTTTACTGACACAGCCACAAAATGGAACAGTTGTTATTACCAACTCAGCAACAGGAGATTTCACTTTTACGCCCGCTGGCTCATGTCCATTCGATGAAGATTATGTAGAGTCGTTTACCTACGAAGTGTCTAATGCCAATGGATGTACAAAATCTGGTGGTATGGTTGTTTTTGTTGCAGATGCTGCTGAGTGCAATGAGATCCCTAACAACGGGATAGACGATGATGGCGATTGCAACACAGATTGTGAGGACATGGAATTTGGTACAAGAAAATTTGAATACACCAATGGAATGGATGCTCAATTTGTGGTAGGGCAGAATAGTTTTTTCACTAATACCTCGGGCGCTTCGGCAACCAAGCTAAATAACCCTAACGATATAGCTATGGATCCTGTCACTAAGAAGGTGTTTGTTTGTGATACAGGCAATCATCGCGTGCTTCGTTATGCTTCTATGGATGACTTTAATGCTGGTAGCCCTGCGGAGGCAGTCGTTGGACAGACTAATCTCACCAGCAATTCTCCTGGTTTTTCTTTTACAAAACTAAGGTTTCCAATAGGAATTACAGTGGATAAAGAGGGGGTTTTATGGATTGCAGATTGGGGCAATAATAGGGTGGTTAGATTCGATGATGCTGGTAATATTGGCAATAATGCATTTGCAGATGGGCTACTAGGGCAGACCAATTATGCCAATGGTACTCCCGGTCTTTCCGCCACTAGAATGAATCAGCCAGTAGATCTGGTGGTGGATGAATATGGAAATCTCTACGTAGCTGAGGATGCCAATGGACGTGTTTTGAGATTTGACAATGCAAGCGCTAAAGCGGATGGTGCTCCAGCAGATGCTGTTTTTGGTGAGGATGGTTTTACTAGTAACACTACCAGTAAATTAGATGCCGTTAATATAAAAAATGCAATAGGATTGGCGATTGTTTGTAATAGTTTATATGTCTCCGATGCCAACAATAATAGAGTGTTGCGTTGGGATAATCCCTCTACACTTGGTAATGGAGCCGATGCGGATGGGGTGCTAGGTCAATCGGATTTCACTTCCAATGGCTCTGGTCTTAATAGTGCTAAATTTAATACTCCTCGATTTTTGTGTGGAGATGAGAATAACAATCTTTTTGTAACCGATGGAATCAATCAAAGAATATTGATCTTCTACGAAGTGAAGAACAAGCCAGATGGGTCAAGTGCTGATGTGGTTTTAGGACAAAATAATTTCACCTCGGGTTCTGCAGGATTAAGTGAAAAGAAATTTCAATCCCCAAGAGGTATAGCGATGATTAAAGATGGTTTGAGAACTTATCTCGCAATTGCAGATGAAGGAAATCATCGAGTGGTGCTCTTTGGTGATGGGGTTGTACTCACAGATGAGGTAACTATGGTGTCTGATTTTTTAGCAGGCTATGACCCCTCAGGAAGTGGAGGACTTACGTTTGAGTTAGTGACTCAAACTAATATTGGTCAAGTATTCAATTTGAACGCTTCTACAGGAGCATTCTCATATATGCCTTTGGGGGCATGCCCGTACGATGAGAATGTGCAAACTACCTTTGTGTATTCAATAGCTAACGCCAATGGATGCAAAACCTATGCAGAAGTTTTAGTTCAGGTTTCTGATATGAATCCTTGTGTGGAAGATTGTACCGATGGCTTGGATAACAATTATGATGGTTTTGCTGATGATTTTGATCCTACTTGCGATACAGACGGAGACGCGGTACTAAACAAAGATGATATTGATAAGGATAATGATGGGATCACAGATGCAAAAGAGTCAGATATATACGGAGGTTCGGGCTTTTGCACTAATACCGTCAATAAAATTTATGTGTATGAAACTTTTGGAACGATGACTCCTCGGCAATCCCTGTATTCATCTGTTTGTTTTGAGAATGGCGCTAATGTTAGTTGCTCTCCGAGTTATAACAATAGTTTTAGCGGGGCGGTAAATCCGATGGAGTATGGTATTGTGAGCAACACAGATGATGCAAATCAGGGTAATTATAATTGGGTTTCAAGAGGTGATGTGATTAGTGCTGGTCAGATGTTGTTGTATAATGGTTCGGATCAGGCACAAGTGATATACGAGAGAATGATTGAAGATTTAGTTGTGGGAGAGTCTATTGGTTTTAGTGTTAGACTATTGAATTTATCTCAAATAGGAGCCAGCAATCCATTGCCACAGGTTATGCTATCTGTACTCACACCAGCTAATGTTGTCGTCAATTCTTTCATCTTTACGCCCGCTGAAACTGGAAGCTGGCATGCAAATAGTATGAATTTTGGGAATTCTTACGGCTCAAAGTTGATTTTCAGAATTAGTACACCTGGTGGTGATCCTTTGTATAATGATTTCGCATTGGATAATATCATGATTAAACAAAAATTAACAGACTGTGACAATGACGGTATTCCAAACATCTACGACTTAGACAGCGATAATGATGGTATTCCCGATATTGTTGAGCAAAATGGAATAGATGCAGACGGCAATGGTTATACAGATAATCTTAATCTTGATGGGTCTCTTATGAATGATGCTAATGCCAATGGTGCTGATGACGCATACGAGTCCAATGCATTGCTAGATACTGATGGCGATCACTTACAAGATGTTTTTGACTTGGATAGTGACAATGATGGATTGTACGACGTTTTGGAAGCTGGTGGAATAGATTTGGAGTTTGATGGAATAATCGGTTCAGGACCTCTTGTAGATGCTAATGGTAACGGTTTAAGTGGTATTGTGGATGTCAATGAGTCTGGAGTAAAGTTGGTTAATAAAGATTCTGATAGTGATGGTAGTCCTGACGCTAAAGAAGTTGATAGCGACAATGACGGATGTTTTGATGTCAAAGAAGCTGGATTTCCTGATGGAGATGATAATGGTCGTCTTGGGATAGGTGATATTGGTTCTGGATTGAATGTAAACGGTAATGGAGCGGTTGCCCCTTGATGAGCGGGAATCTCATTCTCTACAAAATAAAAGGTTAACGAGTAATATCTCATTCTCAATTGATTCAATAACCTGCTATGGGGATAAAAATTTAGTAGGTTATAAGTTCTAAATTCACATTCGGAAGTAGAAAGAATGATAATATGCTAGTCCGCAAAACGATTATTAGGGGACAATGTCAATAAGAAACCAAATCACCAACGCATAGGGCATAATCACGACGAGTAAGACAAAAGTAAACGAAAGATTTGGTGACGGTTGGCACTTTTTTCGTTCTTTTTTGTTCTGCTGAGCGAAGCCGAAGTATTGATAAAAAAAGGACAATAATAAAAAATGGATAATCCGCAAAACGACAGGAGAAATTAATTATTCCGAAATGTCGAGTGAGGGTAATAATATTATGCGAACATCAAGGGTTTTAGGCAATAATTTGCGATAATGTCGCACGATCTCCTGCATCTTAGCGGATAAGAATAAAAG
>JAJRRH010000078.1 GCA_024279715.1 Bacteroidota bacterium | reverse complement strand
GTACTGACCAGCGAAAAGCTTTTGACCTGTATCAATGCATTACCAATCTCGAAGCGAGAAATAAACAAGGTCTAAAACCATTAACACCATATCTAGAAAAACTGTATGCAGCGAAGTCATTCGACCAACTCTTTGGATTGATGATTGAAATGGAACCTGCTGGAGGTATTGGATATTTTGGATTTGGCGTAAGTGCCGGACTTAAAAACTCTAATATAAATGTTGGATTCCTTGGTGCTAGTAGATTAGGATTGCCAGAAAGAGACTATTACATGGCAGAGGATGAGAAATCTGTGGAAATACGTAAAAAGTATGTCCTACATGTTGCGACGATGTTTGGTTTTTTTGGATACGATAAAAGTGAAGCCTTGGATAAAGCTAAAAGAGTATTGGCTTATGAAACAAAATTGGCAGAGCCGAGAATGACGAAGGAAGAGTCTCGGGATATTCGCAATATGAATAACCCAATGACCATTGGTGATTTGAATAAATTGGTGGGAGTATTTGATTGGAAAAAATATTTTAGTCCTCTTGGAATTACAGACAAGGATTCTGTCATAGTCACGCAGCCTAAGTATCTTGAAACTCTCAATATGTTGATAAAACAAGATGGTCTTGAAGAGGCAAAGAATTATGTGGAATGGAATATGATCAATGATGCAGCTAGTTTGTTGAATGAAAAACTTGATAGAGCCAACTGGGAATTTTACAGCAAAGAACTAAGAGGTTCAAAAGAACAAAGAGCATTAGACGAACGAGCTTTAGGTACTTTGAATTGGACTATGGGAGAGGCTCTCGGGAAATTATACGTCGATCAATATTTTCCAGCAGAAGCAAAGTCAAAAGCCGAATTGATGATTAAAAATGTCATCGAAGCTTATAAGATGAGAATAAAACATCTGGATTGGATGTCAGACGCCACAAAGAAAAAAGCACTTGAAAAACTGGAGAAGATGACTGTGAAAGTTGGCTATCCTGATAAATGGAAGGACTATTCTACAGTAGATATTAAGTCAGTCGAGGCCGGAGGATCATACTTTCAGAATGCACTTAATCTAGCCAAATGGAATTATACTCGAGACCTTAAAAAGCTAAACAAGGCTGTGGATAAGTCAGAATGGGGTATGGCGCCACAGGTAGTAAATGCGTACTACAATCCACAATACAATGAAATTGTTTTCCCAGCTGCTATACTGCAACCGCCATTTTATGATTACAAAGCAGATGAAGCTGTGAATTATGGTGGTATCGGAGCAGTGATTGGTCATGAAATATCACATGGTTTTGACGATCAAGGCGCAAGATTTGATGCAGATGGTAACTTCAATAACTGGTGGACTGAGGAGGACACAAAGAATTTCGAGAAAAGAGGAGCCAAGCTTATTGCACAATTTGATAAGATAGAAGCGATGCCAGGATTAATGCTTAACGGAGCATACACCTTGGGAGAGAATATCGGTGACTTAGGGGGCGTTAATTCCGCCTATGATGGACTCCAATTATTCTTACAAAAGAATGGTAAACAAGAAAAAATTGACGGTTTCACACCTGAACAAAGGTTCTTCATGTCGTGGGCTACCGTATGGCGTACATTGATGCGTGATGAAGCCTTGGAAACGCAAATTAAAACCAATGTACATGCCCCCGGAATGTATAGAGCCTATGTGCCTCTTACGAATGTCGATGCATTTTACGAAGCATTTGATGTGAAAAAAGGGGATAAGATGTATCTTGAGCCAGAGGAACGAGTGAGAATATGGTAAATTGTTGCTTAGGAATTATAAAGCCATCTTCTAACCAGGAGATGGCTTTTTTTTATTCCAAAATTCATCAGCATAAAGGTTTGTCGTAGCTTATCTCTTGCTTTTCAAAGAAGCAAATCGCCATGCAAGAATTCGACTTTTTTTATTGCCGATACCCATATCTATAGTATGGACGTTTCTCGCTTTTATGTCTTTTAATACTCTAATAAATATTGGAATATTTGACTCCTTAGAAACCAAACATGTAAACCAAGTAAAATTTGGAGCAAAACCCACACTCTCTTGTATTAACTGAAGTACAAATTGCCTCTCTCCACCTTCACACCACAATTCATCCGCATTGCCCCCAAAGTTTTGTACGGCTGTCACATTCCTTTTCTTCTTGAGATTACGAAGTTTGCGCAAGCTGCTTTCTGAATCTTCTTTGGAGGAAGCATGAAAAGGAGGATTGCACATGCAGGCTGTAAATGTTTCATTCTCTCCCACAATACCGTTTAGAATATGCTGCTTGTCTTTCTGAATTCTTACGGATAATTTGTTCTGTAGTAAAGTATTTTTATCGATGATGTTTTGCGCAGCTTCTATTGAGGCTTTGTTCGTTTCCGACCCCACAAATTCCCAGCCATAAGTGGATGTTCCTATAATCGGATAGATACAACTTGCTCCTACACCGATATCCAATATCCGTATCTCACTGGAGTGTACATTAATCTTTCTTGAAGATAATAAATCTGCCATATGATATATGTAGTCAGCTCTTCCAGGAACTGGCGGACACAGATTGCCAGACGGAATATCCCAATACTCTATGTCGTAATAGTGAAGTAATAATGCTTTGTTTAAGGACTTCACTGCTTTTGGATTGAAAAAGTCAATGGACTCATTGCCATATTTGTTCTTTTTCACATAAGGGCCTAGCTCTGGATTGGACTTGGTTAACAGTTCTAAGTCATACTTGCCTTTATGAATATTTCGAGAATGCATTTGAATGGGGTGTTTATTCTGTTCGGATTGAATTGGTAAATATATAGGTATTAGCGAAGGATTAGTTTCAAACGTTTTTTTAGTTTACAAAAAAGAAGATGATAATCATTGATTCGAGTTATCTTTGTGCCAACTCATGGGAAAATATTATCAAAAAGTATTCGCAGCTATTTATGATCCGTTGTTGAAGGGATTTGAGAAGGGACTGTCTGTCAATAGATATGAATTGCTGAATCCTTTACGTGGTAAAGTGTTAGAGGTAGGGTCAGGTACGGGGGTTAATTTTCAGTTCTATCATCCTGATGCTGATGTTATAGCCGTTGAACCTTCTTTGCCTATGTTGAAAAAAGCGGAGGCAAAGACTGTGAATTTCCCGAATGTAAGTCTATACAATTATGGTGTGAATGATATGGAAATGCATAGTATTATCGCCAATGACAGTTTGGATGCAATCAGTTGCACTTTGGTTTTATGTACTATTCCTAATCCCGAATTGGCTATCCAAAATTTTAAAAAATGGTTAAAGCCAGGAGGCAAACTCGTGGTCTTGGAGCATATAAAGTCTAAGAGTAGAGTGGGTGGTGTTTTTCAGGAAGTCGTAAATCCATTATGGAAAGTGGTAGGCGAGGGGTGTAATCTTACACGCCATACCGATGTGATGATAAAAGAGCAAGGATTTGTGGCCGAACAAACGAATTATTTTGATAATACGCTTCGTTGGATACAGGGAATATATACGTTAAAAACGTAGATTGTAATAGAAGATTTCAGCTCTCTGTTTGAGAAACGACCGACCTAAGATACCCGTACTAATAACGTAAAAAGCAAAATCCAACTCCGCTAAACGTGAGGTCTATGTTTTCGTTTTTTGCTTTTCGCAAAATATGAAATATAGCCTTATCATGGGGATTTAATTGGTGTAGGATTTATCGCCTTCTATTGATTTATACTTTTGTTTTAAGACCTTGTGAATTTTGGTTTGCAAATAGACGATTAATGTTTGTGGAGGCTTAAATTGGATTGCTTTGGGTTGGGATATTAGGGGAGTGTGTGTCGGTTACCTTTGTTACCTGCTGGCTATTTTCTTTTTCCGTTCTGTTGATAGCGTTGGCAAGACATACTCTTTTGCAATTTTGGCTTTTGAGCGTTGGCTGTAGCGATTGCAAATGTGTATGGCTTTAGCGTTGGCTATTTCAATATTTCCAATCCGTATGTCTAAACGGT
>JAJRRH010000005.1 GCA_024279715.1 Bacteroidota bacterium | reverse complement strand
GGATGGAGAATGTGGCTAGTGTGCTGGCACCCTTTAGGGAATTAAAGGGGTGCGAGGAGAGAATGAAGAAAAGATTAGTTTTTATTTTACGATTTGCGGATTGCCATACCTCTTGGTCTAAATTGATGCATGGAGCACACCAATCAGAGCCTTGAAATACTAGTATTATGTTTTTGTTATTAGCTCCCTTGTTTGCTTGTAAGCACATTGTTGTTTTCAGAACTCACGATTTTTCCACCATTGAAATACGTAGCGATCTTAGTGCGAGTATCATATTTCATGTAATCTGTCGTGAGGGTCATGTCCTTGTCTCGAAGTTTGATATCTTCAAAGAGCTCTGCCAGGTTGCTATCGCCTTTGTATATGAGTCGATCGGCATTAAGAAAGATAGAATCACCTTGCGTAATACTTACATTTCCGAACGCCTTCATGATGTTTGACTCTTCATAGAGCCAGGCACTATCACACTCCATGATGGCCCCTTGATGTTCAAACATGACATCTCCAATAAGCCGTTGAGCCTTGGCGTATGTAGCATCATATTCGGAAACGTCGGCGCGATGGAGTCGTATGAGGGTGCTATCCTGAGCACTTGCTTCTTCTGTGTGGAGGAAAAACAGAGTAAATGACAGACAGAAGAGGAATGCTTTTTTCATGAATGTACTACCATGGAAATATTGTGCCAAAAGTAGTACTATTTCGATTACAGTGACTCATCCGGGTAGATAGAAATGAAGAAAGACCGAGATAAGCTCTAAATTTCAAGAATAAATTTAGCCCCAAGGGTTAGAATATGAGCTTGAAGTCCATTGTTTCGTTGGTAATACTTGTAATTAAGAGAAACATTTTTAAACCCAAATTCCCATAATTTTTTCTTGGTGAGGATGTCTGTATATTGGACTCCAATTCCGTATTGATTGGCTTTGAATTTAGACAAATCATAGTCAGACGTATAGTAGGTTTCAGTGGAGAGGTGACTTTCATACGGGGCAAAATATGTGGATGCCGTTTGGGTGTACCTACGATAGGTGGGGTACAGAGTGAAGCCGTTAGCAATTTTTATAGGGAGTTCAATGTCTATGGTCTTAGAGCGAATACCCCAGTCGTCACTATAGTATCGGAAGTAAGTTTTTACAATTAAAAATTCATTGACAAAATAATTAAAACGTCCTCCGATTGGTGTTTTTAGCCTTTTGGAAGGCAGGCGTTCTATATCATCTGCTAGTTGAAATACACCAGTGTTATTGGGGCGAGTATAGTTGTCTATTTCATTGGCATTGCCGATATAATAATTGTTGATGTCAGAAAAATAAACACGTTGCATCGGATTTGAAAGCCATCCTTTCTGAAAAGTAAGATCAGTAAAAATTGAAAATTGAGACCGAGCATTAAGTATCTGAGAAAAACTTAATGAAAGCGAATAGGTGTTTCGTTTATTATCCACTACGAGTGTGTTATTTTGAGGATGCCATGAATTGCTGCTATTGCCATTTGCATTCATTATTGTAATGCCATTAAAAAAGCCAGAGTTTAAATCCCCATCTTCCTCTATAAAAGAAATGATCTCTGTCGGATATTCCGGACGCCAACCATCAAGATAGACGCTAGTATTGAGTCCAATTTGGGTGTTTTTCTGATTGAAAAGATGAACGTGCCCAGCCCCGAATCCAAAGGAACGATAGTCATATTCGTTGGCAAAATTAATATTTGCACTAGTGACTTTATTTCGGTCATCACTCGTATGACTATAACCAATATTGCCACTTATCCATACGTCACTTTTTGAAGCGCCGGATGATGCTGCCCAAGGTGTCCCAGTAGTTGCACCACTCCCATAATCGTCATCATAATCATCATCATCATCATCGTCGTCATCGTCGTCATCATCATCGTCATCATATCCAGAGGAGGCTCCCGAAAATGGATTCAAGTTGCTTGAAGAGGCAGAACTATAAGCTGATACAGTGCCATCGATGCTTAATATGTCATCATCATTGAGCGGTATGGAAATGCTAATATAGTTCGCAGCATCATCTAGTTTTTCTGTCCCGATTCCTCCCGTGACTGCCGCATTGCTGCCGTCTTGTGTGTATAGACTGGAAAGAATATCGATTTCTGTATATTCAAGTACGCGTTTTTTAAATTCCTGTTCTGGCTCTTGTAGGGGTTGAATAGAATCTTGAAATATTAGTATGGAGTCTTGATGAACCATAATACTGTCCGAATGAGTATTGCCAAATCCGGATAGAGAGAATAAGATTACGAGTATTGCGAGTGAAATTTTCATATATCCAATTTATCATTAGTTACAACCACAGCCACCGCCTGACTTGCCTCCGTTAGCACCAGCCGCTGCCTCTCGATATACTTGAAAACTAGTTTCAAATTTTCTAGACTTGCGATCTGTCAGAGCCATGTCAGGGTCGTTGATATTGACCTTTTGATATTCCTTCACATTTACACAAGATGTAAAAAAGGGTAGGGTGAGTAAGAGTAAAAACTTAGTTTTCATTAATATGTATGTTTTTAGAAGTATGAATTTCACCCTTGTCATCTATGATGATGCAGTCGATGTCCGGGAGTTGATTGATTCTATCAATTCCTACCTCAACACCCATCACGAAGATGGAAGTAGCAAGAGCATCGGCAACCTCCGCTTTAGGAGCAAAGACGCTTACGCTGATAATACCCGAAGTAGGATAGCCTGTTTTAGGATTGATAATGTGTGAGTATTTTTTGCCTTCAATGGTAATGTACTTTTCATAATCACCTGAGGTGACTACTGCTTTATTGGATATCGGCAGAACAGCAAATGCTTTGTCTTTTGACATGGGATTAGTAATGGCTACATTCCACTCCGTTCCATCAGGTTGTACCCCCCAAGTGTTCATATCTCCAGAAGCGTTGATGATGCCTGCCAGCACTCCTTTGGCGATGAGCAAATCCTTAGCCATGTCTGCTGCGTAGCCTTTACCTACTGCACCAAAGCCGATCTTCATTCCCTTGTTTTTAAGAAAAACAGTGCTTTTCTCTTTATTCAAAATAATGTTTTTATACCCGATTTTGCTTACCGAGGCAAGAATGGCCTCTTCGGAAGGCAGAGAGGTCATCGAGCCATCAAATTTCCATATCTTATCCATAGAGGCATACGAAATATCAAATGAACCATCCGTAATCTTTGATATAGTTATGCATCGTTCTATTAGGTTAAATAATTCATCGCAAACGACCACGGGTTTTATACCTGCTGCATCGTTGATAGAGGAGGTCTGTGAGTTAGCGTCCCAAGAGGAGATGATGCCTTCTATTCTTTTTATTTCGGCTATTGCGAGATCTATATATCGTTCACTACTGACACTGTCTTCTGATACGACATAGATATCGAATCGACTACCCATCAGAAGTAATTCTCGATGCACCGTTTCTTGTGCGTTAACACGACAGGAGAATAATAAAAGAAGTAGAATAATAAACCTCATTGTACGATACTAAAATGAGTTTAGCTTTTGGAAATACTCCTTTGGAGAGATTTTCTCGTATCCAGCAGAGCCTAAAATTTTACCATTAGAATCTAGTGCCACCACGTAAGGAAAATGCCCATGGGGGTTGTAATTTTCCGCTAACTGGTCATTTTTTGCTTGTTGTTCGTCTGAAAGTTTGTTTTTCTTGCGTTTTGGAAAATCCACTTTGACCATGACGAATGTATCTTTTGCCAGGTCTTGAAATACCTTGGATTGCCAAATCTCTTGGTCTAGTTTGATGCAAGGAGCACACCAATCAGAGCCTTGGAAAACCAATATGATTTTTTTATCATTTGCAGCAGCAGTGGCCTTAGCACTATCTATATCGGTTACCCAATCTTGGGCTTGAAGTGTGCATGAGGCGAGTAGAAGTATTATTAACAAGATACGCATGGTTTTCTTTTTATATGGGTTTAAAAACACAAATGAACGAATTATCTTTGGGATAACGAAAAAAAACATTGAAGTTGTATATCAAAAGTATATAAAAAAGGGAAAAGGTTGCGTGGGAGGGATAGTTTTTTTTTATTCCCCTTGTTCTTGAGTGGTAAAAAGAGTCGTGTTTGATAGGTGTTGAATGACTTTAATCAATTGATATTTATCCAGTTGCTAATGTTGAAGTGGCGTGCAATGAAGAAGAAGCCATGATGAATAAAAACGTACTGTAATTGGCAACTGGAGATTAGCGGTACAGGTGGTCTATTGAGGAGCGGTAAGGGTTTTAAGGTAACTATCAAAATTGTCTGTGATTCAATTCAAAGGTTATAATAGACTAGAAATTTTCTTGACCCAAATTTGCAGATGCTCCGTAATCCTTGAAAAATTGATAAACTTTTCGGATTAATATATTTGAAAAAAAACCACTTTAAAACCACTCACCATACAAAACCAACCATTGCTCAATTATAATTCCTTTGTCGTATTATTTTCTATAAATTTGTACAATAAAATATTGATGGCAGGTTAAAGATAAAAATACCTTTGCCGTTTCAAAATAGTCGTAATGATAAAAAAAATACACTTACTCGTCGTCGCCGTATTGCTGATGTCATCATTTGCCATGGCGCAAAAAGGCAACTCTACCATTAGAGGATACTTATATGATGAAAAAACAAGTGAGCCAATTATCTTTACCACCGTAGCTTTAAAGGGTACGACTATGGGGGCAAGTACCGATGTTAATGGATTTTACCAAATAGGTAAAGTACCTGCTGGTGATTATACCATCACTGTAGTAGCCATGAACTACCAGGATCTTAGTGTGCCTATCAGCGTTAAGAATAACGACGTGATTACCAAAGAATTGTACATGAAGCCATCGACTGTTCAGCTTGATGTGGTCAACATTTCTGGCGAGTCCAAAGCCAAAAAGACTCAAGTAAAAATATCGGTACAGAAAGTGACCCCTAAAGAAATAAAAGCACTCCCAAGTATCGGTGGCGATGCCGATTTAGCCCAGTATCTTCAAGTGCTGCCAGGGGTCGTTTTTACGGGCGACCAAGGTGGACAATTGTACATTAGAGGCGGCACACCGATACAGAATAAAGTGATATTAGATGGTATGATTGTCTATAACCCTTTTCATTCTATCGGATTATTTTCTGTATTCGACACCGATATACTTCGTAATGCCGACGTATATACTGGAGGTTTTGGAGCAGAATATGGTGGTCGGATATCATCCATCATGGATATCACCACCAAAGACGGTAATAAAACACGACTATCTGGAAAACTTTCAGCCAATACTTTTGGCTCCAAACTATTGATAGAAGGGCCATTGAAAAAAAAACAACGAGGTGGTGGAGGCTATTCAAGTTTTATTCTGTCAGGCAAGACTTCTTATTTAGACCAGTCTTCAAAGATTTTTTACGACTACGTCAATGAAGGTGCTGGACTGCCTTTTAGCTTTACCGATCTCTATGGTAAAGTATCCTTAAATGGAGCATCCGGATCGAAGTTTAATCTATTTGGATATAACTTCACCGACCAAGTCCAATATAAAGTGCTGCAAGACCTGCGTTGGGATAGCTATGGCGTAGGTACCAATTTCGTATTAATACCTGGTAAAACACCAACACTTATATCAGGAAATTTTTCCTTTTCGAATTACAAAATACTCTTGGATGAAATAAACCTGCCTTCTCGATCAAGTGAAATAGGAGGGTTTAATTTCGGACTTAATTTTAAGTACTTTTTAGGCGATGCAGAAGTCAAGTATGGATTCGAAATGTTAGGATTTAAAACGCAATTTGACTACTTTAATTCTTTAGGTATTCAATTGAACCAAACAGAGAACACCTCGGAGGTGGCTGGCTTTCTTACCACCAAATTTAAGAAAAATAGATGGGTGTTAGAGCCAAGTGTTCGAGGTCATTATTATGCGTCACTTAATAATTTTTCATTTGAACCTCGCTTCGGATTCAAATTTAATATGACCGAAAATTTACGATTCAAAGGGGCTACAGGGATATACTCTCAAAACCTTATCTCTGCAAGTTCTGATAGAGATGTCGTCAACCTCTTTTATGGATTTCTATCGGGAAGTGATAACCTACAAGATGATTTCGTAGAACAAGATGGGTCTGTTCGTCCAATCGAACATAAACTTCAAAAAGCAATTCACTATATACTAGGTGGAGAGCTGGATATTACCAACAATATAAGCCTGAACGTAGAAGGGTATATCAAAGATTTTACGCAATTGACCAATACCAATAGAAACAGATTGTTTGCGGATAATCAACAAAATATTGACGTGGCGGATGTGTTCAAAAAGGAATACATAGTGGAGACTGGAATAGCCAAAGGGGTTGATTTTGTCTTGAAATACGACAGTCCAAAAACAAGCGTATGGTTGGTGTATTCCTTATCCAAGGCTACTAGATGGGATGGACTACAAGAGTATGCTCCGATTTTTGATAGAAGGCATAATATGAACTTTGTTGCCACGCAAACCTTCGGTAAGGATAAAGATTGGGATATAAGTCTAAGGTGGAATATAGGTACTGCATTGCCTTTTACCCAGACCCAAGGATTCTATCAAGAGTTGCTATTTGAAGAAGGACCAGAGTCAGAATTCTGGCAAGAGAATCCTGACGAAATAGGAATAGAGTTAGCGGGGCTCAACAAAGGGCGATTATCGGATTATGGTAGAGTAGATTTAAACATCAAAAAGATATTTAAGTTCTCAGAACATAGTACCTTAGAGCTTAATGCAAGTGTTACGAATGTTACCAATCGCCAGAATATATTTTTCGTAGATAGACTAGTCAATGAGAAAGTATTTCAATTGCCCTTATTGCCAGCATTGGGTGCTAATTGGACCTTCTAATTGTAAGTTTAATGACAAGGTTTCTCTTGTTGAAAATGACGAGGAAATAAGTATTAAGTTTTGATGTACAATTGATAAAAACTAGCTATCTTCGTACCCCATAGCATACAGAAGGACTATGGACACAAAATATATCTTCGTTACAGGTGGTGTAACAAGCTCACTCGGTAAAGGAATCATCGGAGCCTCATTGGCTAAACTATTGCAGGAAAGAGGGTTTCGTGTAGCAATTCAAAAATTAGACCCATACATAAACATTGATCCAGGGACACTGAACCCATACGAACATGGCGAGTGCTATGTGACAGAAGATGGCGCTGAAACAGACCTCGATTTGGGCCACTACGAAAGATTCCTAAATACACCAACATCTCAAGCCAATAACATTACTACAGGTAGAATATATCAAAATGTTATTGAAAAAGAACGAAGAGGAGACTATCTGGGAAAAACTGTACAAGTAATCCCTCATATTACCAATGAAATAAAACTAAACATAAAAACTCTAGCCAAAAAAGGGGATTATGACATCGTAATCACCGAAATTGGTGGAACAGTAGGGGATATAGAATCGTTGCCTTATGTAGAGACTGTTAGACAATGAAAATGGGAACTAGGCAAAGACTGCCTAGTAATACACCTTACATTAGTGCCATATTTGGCAGCAGCAGGGGAATTGAAAACCAAGCCAACCCAACATTCCGTAAAAGCACTGCTCGAACAAGGGGTGCAGCCAGATGTACTCGTATGCCGTACAGAGCGTAAACTCTCAAAAGAGATTAAACAAAAAATAGCAAGATTCTGTAACGTTTCCTTTGAGTCAGTGATAGAGTCTATTGATGCAGAAACTATCTACGAAGTTCCCAACCTGATGCTCAAAGAGAAACTCGATAAAGTAGTATTAGAAAAACTAGAACTCGAAGCTGGAGATGACAACATATTAATCGGATGGAATGAATACCTTGATCGATTGAAAAACCCTGAACACCACGTTTCAATTGGACTAGTCGGTAAATATATAGAACTGAAAGATTCCTATAAATCCATCATAGAAAGTTTTAATCATGGTGGAGCCCAAAATAGAGTGAAAGTAAACATCAAGTGGATACACTCCGAAGGAATTACTGCCGAAACCGTCGAAGCAAAACTCGGTAATTTGGATGGATTATTAGTGGCTCCCGGATTTGGAGATAGAGGTATTGAAGGAAAGATTGAAGCGGTGCGTTATGCGAGAGAAAATAACCTGCCCTTCCTAGGGATTTGCCTGGGAATGCAGTGTGCTGTAATCGAATTTGCTAGAAATGTGATGAAGCTAGAAGGAGCGCACTCTACGGAGATGGAAGATAATACACAGTTTCCCGTCATTGATATTATGGAACACCAAAAATCGGTTCAACGTAAAGGTGGTACCATGAGGCTCGGTGCGTATGACTGTACGATCGAAAAAAATTCGGTAGCATATAATAGCTACCATACCACTCAAATTTCCGAGCGTCACCGCCATAGATATGAGTTTAACAATGACTTCCTCGATCTTATGCAAAGTAAAGGAATGAAAGCAACGGGTTTTAATCCAGACTCACACCTTGTTGAAATTGTTGAGGTGAAAAATCACCCTTGGTTTGTGGGGGTGCAGTTTCACCCAGAATACAAAAGTACAGTAGAGTCTCCTCATCCGCTGTTTATAAGTTTTATAAGTGCCGCTAAAGAGAAAAAGACAGGCGTCATATCCTCTGAAAATGCCACAGCCATGGGGGATAATAACTAATGATTCTACTTCTTCATTTTATTTGGCGAAAATTATATTAAACATATCTTTGTGCCCCTTCAAATAACCTATTCTACAGTACGTCGAATTTCGAGTGGATTGGTTATTGTAAGCATAATAAAAAAACACAATGGATAAAAAATCATTTTTAGGATTTATACTAATAGCAGCCCTGCTGTTTGTATGGTCTAAATTTTTTGCTCCCGTACCTCCTGAATCTCCTATAGAAGAGGAGCAGAAAACAGAAGAGGTAGATAGAAGCAAAACAGACTCCGAAGAGCTTAGTGTAGCAGACACCAAAGAAGAGTTGCGAGAAAGATTAGCCGAGCCAATAACCGGTGAGAATCTTATCACCCGTGATGATTCTCTTGCTTGGGAGATTAAGAAAAAACAGCTAGCAACCCAGCATGGAATATTTTATCCGTCAGCAGCTGATCGGATTACTAAGAAGTCTATCGTTATCGAAAATGATAAAGTAAAGGCATACATCAATCCGGTAGGTGGAAAAATCGTCAAAGTAGTGCTTAAAGACTATAAAAAATGGAATGGTGATTCCTTGGTGATAATGGATGAGAAGTCAAATCTTACCTTAGACTTTCCCTATGGTAGAAATGGATACCTACAAGCTGACAACTATGTTTTTGAACCGCAAGGCAGTGGCTTTATTGTCGGTGAAGGGGAGTCCAACAAATTGACCATGCGTCTCAATACCACGGATCCAAGTAAATATATTGAATATACCTACGCCATGGAAGGTGGGGATTATGAGATAGACTTTAGTGTGAAAGTCGAAAACCTAGAAGATCAAATCGATTTGAGCAGAGATGACATTGTGTATAAATGGGATTTGATAGGCTTAAGTAACGAGCGTAGCTCAGATTTTGAAGACAGAAAAAGTACTGTCTTTTATAAATACTTGGATGAAGACCGTGAATATCTGTCAGAGTCTAAAGAGGAAGAAATACAGGTGGAGGCTCAGCTTGATTGGGTTGCTATGAAGCAATACTTCTTCTCTGCCGTGGCTATTCCTGAAAATGGTTTTTCAAAAGAACACTCTACTCTTTCAATAGCTCCTTTGGAAGACTCCTTGCTTACCAAAAAATATGGCGCAGAACTGGCATTAATTCTGTCTGATGAACGTTACCCTCAGGCCAACATAAAATATTTCTTTGGGCCAAATCACTACAAGACCTTAAAAGCATACGACAATGGTATGGATAGAATTGTAGATCTCGGATGGGGAATATTCGGTTGGATGAATAAAATGTTGGTTATACCTGTGTTTAACTTCTTGAGCAAATACATAAACTCGTATGGAATAATCATATTACTCCTTACGGTTTTTATTAAAATGCTTCTTTTTCCACTGACCTATAAGAACTTTTTGAGCAGTGCTAAGATGAAAGTGCTGAAGCCTGAAATTACGGCATTGAATGAAAAATTTAAAGATGACGCGATGAAAAAACAACAGGCTACCATGTCATTGTACAGGCAGTCTGGGGTCAATCCAATGGCAGGATGTGTGCCCATGTTGATACAGATGCCTGTGTTGTACGCTATGTTCAATTTCTTTCCATCATCCATAGAGCTTAGACAGAAACCTTTTCTATGGGCAAATGACCTTTCATCCTATGACTCAATAATGAGTATTCCGAGTCTGCCAATATATGGCGATCATATTAGTTTGTTTACAATATTGATGGCTATATCTACATTATTCTATACGAAAATGAACAGCAGCCAAATGCCAGAAGCGCAGCCAGGTATGCCTAACATGCAATCCATGATGTACATTTTCCCTTTCATCATGTTGTTCTTCTTTAATAACTATCCGTCAGGACTTAGTTACTATTACTTACTTGCCAACTTGATGAGTATTGCGCAAATGTTTGTCATCAAAAAATATATCATTGATGAAGACAAGATAAGGGCAAAAATAGCTGTCAATAAAGCCAAGCCAAAGAAGAAATCTAAATTTCAACAAAGGCTTGAAGAGGCCGCAAAACAGCAAGCTGCTCAGAAAAAACGAAAATAATGACAAGCATAAAAACACTAACTTTTATATTGGCTTTAATGGTATTGACAGGAGGATTGTCCTCGTGTAAAGACTATAGAAAGTTTAAAGAGGCTCGAGCCGAGCTCAATGAAACGAATAAAGAGCGTAAAAAAGCTTGGAAAGAAGCAAAGAAAGAGAGGAAAAAGGCTAAAGAGGAAGAAGGTGTAGTAGTAGAGGAAGTGCCAACCGATGAGATGATTGTAGCTGTTGACTCCCTTGGTAAAAAAGAAATAGGAGACTCGCTGTATATCACTTTTGAGCGTACAGCTTGCTTTGGTCGTTGTCCAATATATAAATTACGTATCTTTGATAGTGGATTTGCTACCTATCAGGGCATTAATTTTGTAGAACGTATGGGAGTGTTTCATACAAGATATACTATTGATCAGCTCGCTGAAATTGAAAATTATCTTGAAGAAGCTGATTTCTATAACCTAAAAGATAGCTATGATAACCCAAATATTTCAGACCTACCATCAAAGATAATGGTAGTCAATAAATATGATCAAAAGAAAAGAGTCAAAGGTAGATACCAAGTGCCTGATGAACTTATATCACTTTTCGATAAAATGGATCAGTGGATAGAGAACACGGATTGGAAACCAGGGGATGGACAATAAAATTATAAACTAATAATAATTACAAGAATGAAAAAAATAGTAACCCTAGCACTTATTGCTCTGCTTCACACGGCAACGGCTTCGGCTCACGAAGGGATGTGGATGCTTAATATGTTGCAGAAACTAAACATGACGGAAATGGAATCTTTAGGTCTAAAGCTTACCGCTGAAGAGATATACAGTATCAATCACTCGTCTGTAAAGGACGCCATCGCTCGATTGAACTATGGAATGTGTACCGCTGAAATGATTTCTTCAAATGGATTGGCACTCACAAATCATCACTGTGCATACGGAGCGATACAGTCACACTCTAGTGTAGAGCATGACTACCTTACCGATGGATTTATGGCAAAAAGCCTGAAAGAAGAATTCAAAATAGATGGTATGGTCGTTAGCTATTTGCAGAGGATAGAGGATGTGAGTGATCGTATCAATAGCCAATTGAATGAAGATATGGACGCCGCAACAAGAATGGCAACCATCAGAGGATTAAAGAAAGCAATAGAAACTGAATTAGCCGAAGAAGGTAAATACGACGTAGATGTAAAGACTTTTTTTGAAGGCAATGAATTTTACGCCATGATATATACTACCTATCGGGATGTGCGATTGGTAGGCGCTCCGCCAGAATCAATTGGAAAATTTGGTGGTGACACGGATAATTGGATGTGGCCAAGACATACAGGAGACTTCTCTTTGTTGAGAGTATATGCCGATAAAGATGGAAATCCAGCAGACTATTCCGAAGACAATATCCCATACCAACCAAAACATCACTTGCCAGTATCATTAGATGGAGTAAAAGAAAATGACTTTGCAATGATATTAGGTTTTCCTGGATCAACAGACAGATACCTAAGCTCTTTTGGTGTAAAGCAAGCAGTTGATATTGAGCAGCCAGCTAGAGTAGAAGTAAGAGGTGAGAAACTACGTTTGATGAAAGAAGGTATGGACGCTGACCCAGCAGTAAGAATACAATATGCTTCTAAATATGCTGGCGTGAGTAACTATTGGAAGTATTTCATCGGACAGTCGCAAGGCCTTAAAAGGCTCAAAGTCTATGACAAGAAAGTGGCCATTGAAAACCAATTCAACTCATGGGTGAATCAAGATGAAGCCAGAAAAGCTAAATATGGTAACGCCCTTAAATTATTAAAAGAGGGATATGCTACACTCGACAAATACACCAAAGCAGATGCCTATGTTGGTGAAAATGTATTGGGATCTGAAGCCATGCTTTTAGCCTTTCGTGCAGAGGCATTAGAAACAGCACTTGAAGTGGAAGACAAGGAGTCGATAGAAAGCGCAGTACAGCAATTGCGTGAAAGAGCTTCCGGTTTTTTCAAAGACTATAACATTGGAATTGATAAGAATGTGACAGCCCGTATGATGGAAATGTACTATACAAACATAGATGCAGAATTTCATCCAGCCTTCCTAAAGAAATTGGGGGGTAGTAAAAAATGGACGGCAGCTACTGAAAAAATGTTTAAAAAATCAATGTTTACTTCTGAAGAGAAACTCAACGCTTTCTTAGACAATCCGAGCCTGAAAAAATTGAAGAAAGATCCATTGTATGTCAATGTAGAGCAGTATATTAATTTCTATAGAGAGAAAATCAGACCAAATACAGGAGATGCCCACGACAATATCAATAAAGGATACAGATTGTTTGTGGCTGGATTGAGAGAAATGAACCCTTCTAAGAATTATTATCCTAATGCCAACTCTTCACTAAGATTGACTTATGGTATTGTGGATGACTATATTCCAGCAGATGGTGTTATTTATGACTATGTAACTACCACCAAAGGAATAACTGAAAAAGAAGACCCTACCAATCCAGAATTTGTAGTGCCTTCAAGATTGATAGATTTAATCAAAGCAAAAGACTATGGTGTATATGCCAATGAAGACGGAGAGCTAATCGTTTGTTTCCTTACCAATAATGATATCACCGGAGGCAACTCGGGTAGCCCTGTTATCAACGGTAAAGGGGAGCTAATCGGCCTTGCTTTTGACGGTAACTGGGAAGCCATGAGTGGTGATATTGCATTCGAGACAGAATTGCAAAGAACAATCTCCGTAGATATTCGTTATGTATTGTTTATCATCGACAAGTATTTTGGTGCTAAAAATATCATTGAGGAATTAGACCTAGTGAAATCACCAAAAAAAGTATTCAAACAGAAAGAAGCTAAAATGGTGGCGCCAGGAGAAATGGTAAACCCAGGAATGAATTAAAATATTCCTGCTTTAGTAGGTATAAAAGCCGATGACAATCTATCAAAAATGTCATCGGCTTTTTTATTCGCGAGACTCTAAAAAATTATTTCAATTTTTTAGTTATTCGAACTAATCCTGCTTTTTGCGGGATATTGGTTTTATACCTCGACCCTCTGGGTCGATTCCTGTTATCGGGTTCGGGGTTCCATCCTGATGTTTACCCTCTTATTTTACAAAATTGTATGAGTAGAATCTGTTGGTTGTTAACCCGCTTTATTCATAAAAAAGAAGTATTGATAAAAAAAGGACAATAAAAAATTACAAGCATCCAAAACAAAATATTTAGAAAACGCCGGAGGTGTGTAATGTTTGTAGCACAGGGCGTAAACCCTGTGCGAAGTTATGACGTACAGTAGCATCCAAAACAAAATATTTAGAAAACGCCGGAGG
>JAJRRH010000077.1 GCA_024279715.1 Bacteroidota bacterium | reverse complement strand
TATTACTGTACATCACCTTTTCAGGAAGATGGTAACTATCGTGTACTACGACGGTTTTTTTACCCAAGGCGGTAATTTCCAAATCCAATTCTTTGATTCTATTCTGTACATTTTTTTGGTAGTCGAATATTCCTTTTTCCTCGACAGACTCTAGTTTTTTCAAAGCTTTCTGCCCTTCTTCTGTCATCATCAAGAGCGCTATCTTGTTGATATCACCTTCTATCCGCCATGATTTTTCTCCATCTGATTTTTGTCTAGCAAAAGATAAAGCCATCTTGGTAACCACAGGGTCTAAACCAATGTCCATCATCATACGCTCGACGGCAATCGCCACAAAGTTTTTTACATTAAGCTCTACGGAGAAGTCATCACTCAAATCTAGTTCTCGGTGAAAATATCTTAATATCTTCACTACAAATTTATCAATCGTACTGATGGATAGATCGCCATAGTTGTATAACATATGGTGCAATGCTGCACTAGATTTTTCTTGCAATTCCTCCTCTGTGATTCCGATTTCGACGGATAAGCTTTTTACTAATTCTTCATCTCGATATTCTTTACTTAATCCTGCGAATCCCATGAGTTGGTTGACGATACGCTCTTTGAGTTCGGCAGCCGCTTTGTTGGTGAAGGTAATAGCTAGGATCTGCCTGTACTTTGAGGGATTATCACTTTTCAATACCATTGTAAGGTATTCTTTTACCAGCGCATACGTTTTTCCTGAACCTGCCGACGAACGGTATATGATTAGATTTTTCATCTTTTGCAAATTTATTAAAACTATTGGATGATTAATAGATAGTTATTAACTAGACATCGCATCTGTACTAATTCTGATTTATTTCACCTTCCTTTCAAAATACCATTCTCCTTCTTAAATCATACGTCCAAACATCGAGCAATCCTCATCTTCTAACGAACAACCTCATCATTCATTTACCATGATACGATTCCAATTATTCCCAAAAAGCTCCTGCCATTCTAACCAATTATTGCGTAAATTTGCCACTGCAAAGACAGGTGTTATGATGAATTTTCGATCTTCTTCTTTAAGTGGCGTTATACTGCTTACGCTATCTACGATTGTGTTTTTTTCTTCGTGCAAGAAACCTCTGCCAGAGCCTATCACACCAATAGAAGTTACTGGTGATTGCTCATGCGCTATGCCTATGGGTGAAGATTGGAGTTTTGTATATCCGAGTTATTTTCAAGAACCTATCATCCCCGCCGACAATCCTATGAAGGTGGAGGCTATTGCTTTAGGTAGATTTCTTTTTTGGGAAAAGAATCTCTCCGCTGACAATACACAATCATGTGCTAGTTGTCACTCTCCCCAAACAGCATTTACGGATCCATTGCAATTCAGTGTCGGCATTGATGGCATATCAGGCACAAGAAACTCAATGCCACTAATTAATATGGCGTGGGTGAACAATGGTTTTTTCTGGGACGGACGAGCAGAAACGTTAGAAAAACAAGTGCTAGAACCTGTCACTAACCCAATAGAAATGCATAATACATGGGACAATGCCCTTGCTCAATTAGCGGATGATCCACTATATCCACCTCTTTTTGAAGCAGCTTTCGGATCAACCTGTATAGATTCTATTCGTTCTGCAAAAGCACTAGCACAGTTTATTAGAACGATGGTATCTGCCAATTCAAAATACGATAAATTCAAGATAGGTCAGGCGTTTTTTACCGAGTCAGAACTATTGGGACTCAGCCAGTGGGACATAGAAGGTGGTGACCCAGACCTAGTCGCCGGTGGTCAATTGGGTGGTGATTGCTTTCACTGTCATCCTATCCCCGGAGGGCAATTTAGAGACAATCAATTCCACAACAACGGTCTTGACACTCATTTCTCTGACCCAGGACGAGCTGGCGTGACTGGACTTGCTAGCGATTCAGGGCTATTCAAAGTACCTACGCTCCGTAATATCGAATACACTGCTCCGTATATGCACGATGGTAGATTCGCCACTTTAGAAGAGGTCATGGAGCATTATAATTCGGGAGGACATTCCTCTTCTACAGTCGATGTGAATATGCTTGGAGATGCTGGAGGTCTGTTTCTTACCCCAGAGAAAAAACAAGGGTTTATAGATTTTTTGAAGTCCCTATCAGACCCCGACTTCATCAACAACCCTGATTTTTCCGACCCTCATTAATCTATGATTTCGACTATTGTCAAATCCTTCCTTGTTTGTTTTGCTTTTATCGCAACACCTTCATCTGCCAATTCTATCGCGGCTTTCAACGACAGTATCGCTTCATCCGAAACATTTAGAAATCGTAAACTTACTCTTGGCATTGGGTCGGGCGTAGTATATCTTGGAGCAATCATCACCTTGGATCAATTATGGTATGCAGATTATGACCGTTCGAGTTTTCATTTTTTTAATGATAATTCTCAGTGGCTACAAATGGACAAAGTCGGACATAGCGTGACGGCGTATCAATTTGCTCAAAATGCAAACAATGCATGCTTATGGGCGGGCTATAGTGATAAACAATCGAGAAATATCGCTGCCGGCTATGGATTGCTATTTCAGTCTACCATCGAATTACTCGATGGTTTCTCCTCCGAGTGGGGCGCATCTACTGGCGATGTATATGCCAATATGATCGGCATAGGTAGTTTCTGGATTCAAGACAGAGTGTGGAATGAACAAAGGATTCAACTCAAGTATTCACACATGAAAAGCCCTTATGCTGACCTTCGACCCAATACTTTTGGCGGCAACTTCAACGAGAGGTTACTGAAAGACTATAATGGACAGACCTATTGGTTGAGTGGCAATATTCATTCCTTCACCAATGGAAAAAACAAAATTCCGAAATGGCTGAATATTGCTGCTGGCTACGGTATCGATGGTGTAACAGGGGGTGAATACAACGTGGCTAATCTTCCTTTTTTTAATCGCCGAAGACAATATTATCTAGGACTAGACATGGATCTCACCAAGATAAAAACCAAGTCAAAAGTGATGAAAATCATATTCAATACTTTTTCATTTATTAAATTTCCATCGCCTGCTCTTGAGATGACAAAGGACGGGTCTAAATTTCATTGGCTATATTTTTGAATTATGAATAACGAAAAAAAACTAACTGCAATTATTGGAGCGAGCACTCGCCCAGGTCGATACGCATATCTAGCAGCTCAAATGCTTGCTGAGAACAAATATGATTTCATTCCCCTTGGCATTTCAGAGGGGGAGATCTTTGGCAAGAAGATAGAAGACATTCGGAAGCGACCTGAACTACAAAATATTCATACCATCACGATGTACATCAGTCCTCCTCGACAAGGGGAATATATGGCGTACCTCCTCGGGTTAAATCCTCAACGGATTATCTTTAACCCCGGCACTGAAAATCCTGAATTTGAAGCTGCAGCTATTAAGAGGGGCATTAACGTAGAAGTGGCTTGCACGCTGGTACTGTTGCGAACGAAACAGTATTAGGACTCACCAAAAAAAACGACTTACTAGCACTCTAACTAAGTCTGAAACTTATAGGAAAGCTAAATCTCACAGGCAAAGGCAAGCCGTATAGAATTGCAGGCTTCCATCGTGGCATCTTTTTTATCACTCTCAATGCTTCTTTATCAAGAGATGAATGTACGTGCTTTGTAACTTTAGGCGAAACGACAGCGCCTAGTGATGATATGGTAAAGTCCACTAACACTCTACCTTCTACTCCTCTCTCCATAGCAATATCCGGATAATGAACATTATTGATAATATATCGAGTTCTACCTTTATCTCCTCCTGGAAATTTAGCACTTTCTATGATATCACTACCCATCATTTCATCATTGGCATAGAAATACAATCTATCATGGTTATACTTTATCGGCTTTGGAGTGTCTTTTAAATTCCATACAGATGTTATAAAGTTTGAAATACCCTTTTCGTCAAACCATTCTTGCTCACCATTTCCCCAACCTCTTTTGTACTCTTTTCGAGAAGAGATTTTGCCATTATCGTGATATCTCAATTGCTCACCGTCCAGGTATCCATCTACATAGTTGCTTTTCATTCTACGTACTAGCTTTCCAAGACTATCGGGAGTCAAAGAAAAGAAAATATAGCTTCCATTGCCCTTTATAAGACTTCCTCCATCTATGGCTTCACCATTCAGACCATAGGTTTCTAACACAGAATATCTCTGATCCTTCTTAAAAAATGTCTTTCTATGGAGTTGTCCATTTTCAAAATAGGCTCGATATTCTCCTTCAATCATATCATTGATTATCTTCATCTCTTCCTTCTTGCTACCATTCTCCCAATACACATTACAGAATGAGGTCGTATCCGTAGTAATCTTATACTCATATGCCAGTTGCATATTGTCATAATATCCAAAAACACTGTCTTTTCTACCTTCAGAATAGTAGGTCTTAGCAGATATTTGACCCTCTTTTATTACTTCCCATTTGCCTACTTGCACTCCTGCGCTATACACACCTTTTATTTCCAATTCACCACCATTGTAATGAAAAAGCCACAATCCTTCTCGCTTGTTGTCTTTGAGTGTCCCTTCAACCAGTAGCTCATCATTGTATACTTCTTGGTATTTTCTTTCACCAGGAGTGCCAGTATACTGTTCACCTTCAGGCATTACCGATTCCTGAGCCAATGCTCCATTCATATACGCTAGTGTGCAAAACCCTATTGCCAATATTCTCCTTTGTACTAAATTCATTGAATATGTATTTTGATGCAAATATAGGTCTTTGTTGGACACCACACCCCGAGCTACTTAACCCGCTTTATACCTACAAAAACGAAGTTTATTGTATGAATACTTCGACAAGCTCAGCAGAACTGCGAGATAGGTTGTGTGAAGCAAAGCGGGTAACCCGAAAAATTGATGAATTTTTCGGGTTAACCTCTAAAGCCAAACATTATTATCCCCCCCTAAAGTTCCGTAATAGCAAATTCAAGAATAGCAATGGGATGATCCGACAAACTTACTAATGACGGGTACACATCGCCAAGAATTTCCGCAAACTGCTGATCGTCTTCACCGAATGTCTGAGGGCCGTATACGCTAACACCCAACCAGTCGATATAGTCATCGCCGGGATAATAATTCTCCAAATCATTCCACGTCGCTTCAGGTTGTCCATAAGCGTTAATATGAAAAAACCATGTTATATTATTCGCTCCTTGACCATCACAAATATCGATGATATGCCTGTAAGCATCACGAAATCTCTCTGGGCCATCAGGCAGTGAGGAGTCGCCATATTGATCCGAGGTTCCTCCACCGTTAAACTGTCCGTTCCAAGGAAACCAACTGCCATTGACTTCTGTTCCAAACTCCACTAGCAGAGGTTCTGTAACCGACGAGGCAGCAGTTGCCCATAGTGTCAGTTCATCATCAAATTGCCCATCAATTATCGCCTGCATGGTGTAAATAGGATCTGGCCCTCCTTCATCAAAGTTAGATCGAGGCATCATACGTATAAAGGGCGTCCTATCCGCTGTCAAAATCGTATTTACCGCATCCATCGGAAAGGTGATTTCATCGTACCAGTTATTTGAAAAATATGCCCAAGCTATGTCTTTAGAGGCAATAGATTCAAAGCTTGAAATTCTATTTTGCGTGACAACATCCTCCGTTCCGCCAAAGTCAGGAAATGCCGCATGATATATTCCAAGCTCGGAAGGTATCAATTTGTCATTGACAAATACTGGCTCAGTAATAAACAAGGAGTCACACGCTCCTTGTCTGTACGCTTGCAGACTCTCTTCTGAAGAATCTATTCGCAACGAAGACCCATCAAAATTCTCATGCCACCATGAGATGGCCTTTATTCTTGGAAATTCATTATCTGTTAATACCTTGAACGCTTTTTCTATCCATTCTGCTTTGGGATTCACCTGTTGTTTCCCCTTGTTTCCACATGAAAAGGATAGCACTAGAACACTTGCTAGCATGATTATTAATCCCGTCCTTGCTTTAATCATTCTATCCGCTTTTGTTGTTATTTGTATATTTATTACGATTCAAATCAAAAGCCTCTACCAGCGAATAATTTCTAATCCATACACCCTCTACTTTTTTCCTTTTCTAAAATTATACCCTAGACTAACAGATAATTCAGTAAACTTTATATCATGATTTCCCCTGCTATCCGCTTCATCTTGTAAAAGTATGTCGCTCAAGTTAAGATACCCTACTTGCATGCGATATTGCAAGAAAAGATTATTGCCGTAATGCGCTCGCAAACCCATCAAGGCAGAAGTACCCCAACCAGCTACGTGCAGCCAGTTTTTGTATCGTTTTCCCAAAAAAGTAACATCTGTCCATGGCGTAGCTAATCCAAGAGATACTCCCATGAATTGTTCTAACCTCAATCGTTGATTTTTGGTCTGTAATATCACGCTTTGTCGTTCTATTCCTGCTCGTATAAAGTTCAACCCATCACTATGCTCAAATCGTAACATAGCAGGTGACAAAATGATATTCTCATTGTTATAAACTTGCCCAAACTCCTCTGACAATTCCTCATCAATAAATCCATCAATACGCACCAATTGATACTCCGAAATTCTATATTTCATGTGATCCCAACCCAATGACACACTATAATTTTCATCTAGAAAATACCCAATTCTAAAATCAAATTGGGGAATAGTTAATTTAGTCGGATTGAAATAAACTTTGGCACTAAACTCTTCTGGAATATCATGCGCATTGACGTCATAAATGGTAAAGTCAAATCCTTTGCCTTTGTAATGAATATCTGTGTTACGATAATAGTCACGATTATAGCCCCAATGAAAGAAGAATGACCCTTTTCTTGTTTTTAATCCATTCCAACCAGGATCATCATTACTTGCTTCGAGTGATTGTCCGTATCCACTCGTTGTATAAAGCAAGGCGAGAATTATTATCGTTAAGTGACGAATCATAGAGGTTTATTTTGTTATTTTACTTTTGCAAAAGTAGGATATTTATTGGCAAAATGGATAACGTCTGCCTTGAAAAAACATTTTTTTTCTCCACTTATTAACCCGCTTTATTCATACAAAAACGAAGTATATTGTATGAATACTTCAACAAGCTCAGCAGAACTGCGAGATGGGTTGTGTGAAGCAAAGCGGGTAACCCCGATTTAGAAACACCCAAATTTGGGTGTTTGAAAAACCCCAAACTTGCGGTGTTACTTAATCGCTGAAAAATTGATGAATTTTTCGGGTTAAGTGATTCAAGAAAGGGACTTTTATCGTTTCTATAGAACAGGATACTCCTTTGTCGTAACCCACTCTCCATGTTCATCATAGTACATCCAGTGGGTTTTGCAGCCACGTCGTATGCCATGACCGATAATAAGACCTACCAATTAGTATAAAACAATCCTACTTATGGATGATCCTTCTTGTTAAATTCGGTAAAAAACACTCACTTATCAACTACTTTTGGACGATTATAAAGTGAATCTTCTCCCCTCCCCATACCTCTTGTATATTAGCCAAAACAAAAAAAAAACAAAGACATGTTAGAAATCCTTATCATTGTATTCATATCAAAAAGAATTAGAAAAATAGCGGAAGAAAAGCATATTGACCCAACTAGGTGGACTCGTCGTTTGGTTGGCATATGGTTCGCCATTGAATTTGCCACTGTTATATTATATATAATTTTTACTGGTAGCAGTATCGAAGATAGTATGTTCATGACAATTCCTGCTATGTTTCTGTCTGGCATCGGTGCTTATCTTCTGGTGAGAAAATTACAGAATGCTCCGGACGAAACGACTGACTTAAGTGACTCATTATTGACTGATTGATTCGGCGAAGAACTATGTGAAAAGTCATTGGTTTTGTCACTTTCTCTTTATGAAATGGTGATAGACCAGGATTCCGACAGAAGCAATTCCCCAATAATAAAAAGAAAGCACCAAAGAAAGCACAACATACCAAGCCGCCCATATCCCAAGATATTGAGCCCATGATGTATGCCAATATTTTTTCACTAATACCCAGTCATCAATAACTATTCCTATCCAATAGAGGATAGTGAATACAATGAATATATACTTGAAAATATGGAGTGCTTTGTGAAATAGATTTTTCAAATCATCCTGTTTAATATTCAAGCCCAAAAATGATTCGTTATTTGATTATTTCACCTTTCCAGGCACCTTATCTCGAGTGAAAACCCACTGATCTCCTTCGCTCAATCGATCATTGTACATATACCCGTCATAGTCGAAACCTTTGATTTGCTCTACATCGCTAATCTTATTCTTGATAATATATCGTGTCATGGCTCCACGAGCATTTTTGGCATATACCATCAGCGTCTTATACTCTCCTTTGCTAAAGTCTTTGAAAACTGGAGTAATAATCGGAAAGGTTACCACGCCCTTTTTCACTGCTTTGAAATATTCATTGGACGCCAGGTTGACTATTGTTTTTCCCTTGGTTTGTTCTAATTCCTTTTGAATCTGCACTGCTAATTTATCCCCCCAATATTGATAAAGGTTCTTGACATTTGGTGTTATTTGTAGTTTTGTCCCCATCTCCAAACGGTATGGATACATCCAATCTGTCGGACGCAATAGTCCATATAGACCTGACAAAATCCGCAAATGATCTGTTGCCCACGACATTTCTTTTGCGGTGAGTGTTCTAGCATCCAACCCCCAATAGGCCGCTCCGTCAAAAGAGTAAGCAGCCATCCAAGAATTTTTATCAGAAAGTGGCAATTGCCAATTTTGATATCGCCCATAATTTAATGTCGCAATAGCATTGCTCACATGCATCAGTTTCTCAATCTTGCTTATCGAGTATTTTTTCAATTTTGAGATGAGATAGTCTGCCTCATCCATCATCATTGGAACTGTGGGTTGCACTCCTTTTGGGACTGGATGTTGTGCTATTTTTTTTGCCGGAGAAAGAAGTATTATCATTATTTATTCGTCTCTACTGGTACCATGATGCTGCCGATTTGTGTTCTATTGCCTTCTTCATCAGCCACATTTATCATCAACTCTATCTCTTTGGCATTCCGCATACCCTTGACACCAAAATAATATGGCTCTTTGTTTTTAGAAACGATACCCTGGTTAGTTTTGCTCGCTACTGTCACATCCAATGGTTCTACACCCTCTATTTTCAAATAAAAATCAGTGTACGCACCAATAGGAACTGCAGCACTGTTCATGATCAATTTCACGTTCATGCCGTTCATTACCGTCTCAGACTTGAATTGATTGTTATTTATTGATGTTCCCACATTCTTCTTCACTTCCTTCTTATTTAATGGGGTCACCTCTTTTGACATTCTCTCCACCTCTTGTGACGTTTCCTCCTTCACATCGTTGATCTGATCTACTGCTATTTGTTCTCCACAAGACATGAGGGCTACGGCTAGCACTAGGGGTATCCAAAATTGTTTTGACATAGTATTTTATTTTATGGGGACAAAGTTATTAAAAATACTCACAATACTTCAATAGGTAACACCCGCTTTAACACTAGGACAATCTCGATCCCGAAAAAATTTATCAATTTATCAGCGTTTAAGTAACATCTGCAAGTTTGGAGTTTTTCAAACCCCCAAACTTGGGTGTACCTAAATGGGGGGGGGGCACACATTATCTTCCCACAGCCCTACTCGCAGTTCTGCTGAGCTTGTCGAAGTATTCATACAACACACTTCGTTTTTGCAGGTATAAATCGAATTAAAGGATAGGTATATTAGAATAACTCATCTATCCTCCCCACAAAGCAAATCCCCGAATACAACAAATCTCCCATCCAAATCACAACCACATCCAAAGCATCCACCATGCTTGGACTCCCCTTTATCGGTCGGGGATAAGCGAGGAACACCTCACAAAACTACACCCTCAAACTCAAAACCT
>JAJRRH010000076.1 GCA_024279715.1 Bacteroidota bacterium | reverse complement strand
TAAGTTGCGTTTCGCATCTAAAGATACGATTTTGAAAGCTATTCACAACATTTAGCAATTAAAATAATAATATAACCCAGTTGCGTTTCGCATCTAAAGATACGATTTTGAAAGCTATTCACAACACGGTAATGTCACTAGGATTATTTAACCCTGTTGCGTTTCGCATCTAAAGATACGATTTTGAAAGCTATTCACAACAATAATGCTGTGTAGTAATCGAAATTAAGGGTTGCGTTTCGCATCTAAAGATACGATTTTGAAAGCTATTCACAACATGGATACGGATTGAAGTATTTTTTGCTAGTTGCGTTTCGCATCTAAAGATACGATTTTGAAAGCTATTCACAACCATACTTATCAGAAAGTTTTTCAGGAAGTTGTTGCGTTTCGCATCTAAAGATACGATTTTGAAAGCTATTCACAACGGTACTTTTTGCCGCCACTAATATAGTAAGTTGCGTTTCGCATCTAAAGATACGATTTTGAAAGCTATTCACAACATTTAGACTTGCGAGATTATGAAGACGGTGGTTGCGTTTCGCATCTAAAGATACGATTTTGAATCCGACGAAGGAGGAACAACGACTACCTATAAAAAATAGGGGATAAGGAGTTAAAGCTATTCACAACTATAAGATTGAAGGTAAGAAGTGTTGAAATGTTGCGTTTCGCATCTAAAGATACGATTTTGAATCCGACGAAGGAGGAACAACGACTACCTATAAAAAATAGAAGATAAGGAGTTAAAGCTATTCAAAACACATCTTGCAAGAGCTACGTTCATTCAGGAGTCACGTTTCCCTTGAACAAACCTACTAGGTTTTTGTTGTCTAGTAGGGTGAGTGTAATAAATATTCTCAATTATTTGTTGAAAGAGGTTAAGTATAGCCAATCATAGATTTCGTTGCACTTACTTTATACCTTCAAAGAACTCCCGTTCAAGACGCTCCCTATGGTCAGGATGCGCAATGTTCACCAGAGAGTGGATTCGTTGTTTGATGGTCTTTCCGAATAAATTTGCTACACCATATTCAGTGACCACATAATGCACATGTGACCGTGTAGTCACCACGCCAGCGCCATTCTTTAGAAATGGAACAATCCTGCTTACTCCTTTGTTGGTTTGAGAAGGTAGAGCTATAAAGGCTTTGCCACCTTCGCTTAATGATGCCCCTCGAATGAAGTCCATTTGCCCTCCAACCCCAGAGTACATTTTTGTGCCAATACTATCTGCGCATACTTGTCCGGTTAAGTCTATTTCTATCGCTGAATTTATCGCTACCATTTTTGGGTTTTTTCGAATGATAGCAACATCGTTTGTGAAGTCTGAAGCTCGCATCTCTACGAACGGATTATCATCTACATAGTCGTATAGTCTCTTGCTGCCCATGAGGAATGTGGCCATCGCTCGCCCTGGGTTAATGCCTTTGTTGTTGCCATTGATCACATCTTTAAGGATAAGATCTATCACACCGTCAGAAAACATCTCCGTGTGTAAGCCCAAGTTTTTGTGATTGGTTAAGCTAGAAAGTACAGCGTTAGGGATGTTGCCAATACCCATCTGTAAGGTACTGCCATCTTCGATAAGGTTGGCAATGAAATTACCAATCTTGGTTTCTACCTCATTGGGGGTACTGATAAGATGCTCATGGATAGGGGAGTCGTGTTCTACCAAGGAGTCCAATTCAGAAACGTGTATGATTCCGTCCCCATGGGTACGAGGCATCTGTGGGTTAATTTGAGCAATAACATGATCTGCATTTTCGATGGCAGCAAGGGTAGCTTCTACAGATACACCTAGCGAACAATATCCGTGTTTATCCGGTACGGAGGTTTGTATCAAGGCAACGTTAAGGGGTATTATGTTTCTTTTAAAAAGAGTAGGTAGTTCGCTCAGAAACACTGGCGTGTATGAGCCATTGCCAGACTTCAATGTATGTCTTACATTTTTTCCCAGAAAAAATGAATTAACATGAAAACTCGACTTGTATTTCGGGTCGGCATAAGGGGTTTTGCCTTCAATGTGGAGGTGAGAGACTTCTACATTTTTTAATTCCTCGTGCCTAGCCGTCATGGCATCAATAAGGATTTGTGGCGCAGCAGCGGCAGCTTGAATGTATATTCTGTTGTGATCTTTAATGACCTTTACAGCTTCTTCAGGGGATATTGTTTTAAGCATAACTCATTTTTTTCCATGCAAAGGTAGATGGTCTCAATTGCAGAAAACATGTTTTATGTCATGAAAAATAGTAACATTACTCTCCTAATAATTGTAATTGACTGGAAGTTGGCGTTGACAAAACTAGGAGATTGTTATATCTATTAGTGACTATGGTATTCATAGGTATGTGTCGTTTTGCCCGAAGGCTGCTTGATAGACATCAATTGATTAAGCTCATTGTATATGTATTCTACATCAGATTTGATGTTCGGGTATTCGATACTACTAGAGTAAGTCTTGTTTTTAAAGTGAATGACTTTTCCAGCTTCGTATTTATACTCGGCTCTTTCTTTAAAAGTCATATAATCCTTATCAAGAATCGTCTCGTCATTGTTGTTGCTCTTGAGTAAGGAGATGTCTATTGCTGGGTTTGCGAGGTATTCTATTGTTTCAACAGCCTCTATATTGCGGTTGTTGCGCTGGTAGCTTGTTATTTTTATGGTGCGTGTGGCATCGTCTGATACAGAGAAATTCCATTCGCTGATAACATCATCGTTGTCATATCTATACGTAGTTATTTCTTCTGAGTTTGTGGATTTCTTAATCGTCATAGCGATGTTGCCATTTTTATCATATTCAAAAGTCTTGTCAAAATCAAAATATTCATCATGACGGCTTATTTTTACTAGATTGTTATTGTCATAGTGATATAGAACGACATCGTTTTCTTGATTAGACTCCGCATCTACGGAATACTCTTTTGTGATTCTGCCCAAGTCATCATAGTCCCATCGTAGATTATATTTTTGGGTGACTCTGCCATGTCGGTTTACTTTGAGAAAGGAGGGATACCCGAAGTTATCCTTATCAATTGTCTGTGTCTGATCAAATTCAGATTGCACATTACCACTGACAGTTCCTTTTGGGGTGATTACCATATCTGGATAGCAGTAGTCATTATTACCAATGAGAATTATAGACGGAAATGAACTTGGGTCGACATAGGAGTCTGGTGATTTGATATAAAAATGTTCAATCCGTGTTTTTAAATTCATCTGGCGAATCAACATTCCTTTGTAGTCATAGAAGCGGATGATGTCCTCTTCAATGGTGTAGGCAAGTTGTCCGTTGCTATAAGTAGAATCGTTAAGTGTCATATTGTTTTTGTGTACGGTAGGAGAAGGGGGTGTGCAGTTAAAAGAAAATAGGATTGCTAGTGAAAAAACAAGGAGAAGTTTCATGTCAGACAGATTTTTTAATGAGATTCGGGTCTTTTGCAATAATCTCCCATTGCCATTTGAAAAAGGTGAATTTAGGGATAGGGCTACTACCTGATGGTATAACATCTGTTGGAGTGTTTATCGCATATCCTGCATAATCCATAATATTGTTCAATGTGCCTTGGCAAAAGTTAACATGGTCATTACTAAAAGTATGAGATAAGTTAAAGACATGACCTATTTCATGAATAATAGTATTTGCATCTGCCGAAGGGAGCATTATTGCTTTGTTTCCTTTATAACTCACTGCTTCTGCTTGACCGAGTAATGTGCTGATCTCACTTTTGGAAGAGTGCATGTCGAAAGGAATCATAAAGATATAGTTTTCATCCTTATGAATATTGGTATAAGCATCGAAAGTGTGTTCAGAAAATTCACCGGTGTCATAACTAGCACCTTCCGTATATTTAATTTTATAACCACCATCAGATTTGTACACGGATATGTCGTCAGTGAAATCCAAATACTCCTTGTAGCTCTGTGCTTCAATCGCTACTTCTTCCGTTGCAATATTGTGGTAATTTACTAGGGCTTGACCGAATACCTTCTTTAGGAAATTGGTTTTGCGCGATATCGTACGCTGTGCTTTTTTGAGATTTGCCTCTTGGTTGGCGTCTATATCTTTAGCAAGAGTGAGCTTTTTCATCGTTTTGGTCAACGTCTCTGACTTGGTATCTCTTTCATTGTTAAGGGAATTGTATTGGGCTAAGTTTCTAGCGAAATTATGAGTTAGGGGTGAGGGTTTGTGGATGGGGTCAAACCATTCGTCCATTTTACGGATGGAATCATTAAGAATACCGATTTCACTAATTGTTTTATCAATAAGATTTATGTAGTATTTGTATTCTTTTTTGATTGGATCTAGATATACCAAGCCTTCTTCTCCCTGTACTTTGATTTTACCCGTGATATATACCTTAAGAAACTTGAGTCTCATGTCGTATTCCACATCATTTTTATAAACATTAAGTGCTCCAATAAGTAGCCCATCTGGATTTTTTCCAGTATCATCATAAAACCGAGCTTCTATTTTAGCATTGTTTTTTAGGGCATTTTCAAACGAAATTTCTATCGGCAAGCGGTGCTCTCCATCGGTTTCCTTGGTCGTTTTGATACTCGGTTTGTCGATCTTTAAGTTAGCATCACTGCTGACCAATTTTATTTCTCCAGCTTCTGGAGATTTGATGTTTAGTTGCACCAGTAATTTATGGGGCTTTGCCTTGAAGGAACTGTACCATGGTGTATAGTAGGTAGTTTTCTTACGGTCATTTCCGTTGTCATAGTCTGCTAGTTCGAAAGTGTCGTATTGCGCCTCTAGTTTCGTGAATTCATCGTTGGAGCTACCGCTGTTGAAGGTGTACATTTCCGTCGTTTTATCATAGATGTTTTTACCGACAATTTTTTGATACTTTAGTTTCTTGAAATCCATAAAGTCAAAACCAAATTGCCCAGTATATGCGGGTAGTTCAGGTGCATCATGAACAAATGTCAGTGATCCGATGAATGCCGAAGCCACTTTAGGTACTTTGATGGACGTCTTGGTGTCGTCATGACCTGCTATTTTTATCCAGCCTCCCATATCAGTTTTGTTTTATAGCTTTCAGATGAATACGCTGTATGTCATCCGTGATGTTTACGGTAAGTTTGTCATTCTTCAAGGATCTGTTTTCATGTTCATAGTCGAGTTTACGATCCTCGAGATTAATTATAAAGCTTTTGCCAATGGCATTGCTGCTTTCAATGACGAGGTATATCTCATCGCCAATATTTATCTCTTCTTTATCGATAGTGTTATTGTCTATATCCTCGATGTGATAGCGAATGATTTCCGGCTCCAGGTTATTGATTTCGGTAGGTTCTATTTCGATAAATGGATTATTTGGATTCCAATATTCTTCATGTATAACTCCTTTCATGCGTACAATGCCCCAAGAGATAGATAGCCGCATGTGTAGTGGAGAATTATTTGTTGCATTAAATATTTCTTGTAGCCTTGTGACATACGCATTGGCAAATTCTATTCTGAATAGTGTGGATATACCATCTCGTCGATAAAAAACAATCTCTCCGTCAAAAGAAGTCGAAGGGGAGAACATCTTTTGGTAAAAAAAAGAGTCATCGGCAGTAGATTCTATCGAGAAGTCAAGCGTGCTGCCAAATGCGCTAGAGGAGGCTTTGCCATTGGGATCTGAAAATTTTCTATATACCTGGGTAGCGTCGAGGATCATACGTTCCTCACCACTAATGAATATTTTTGCTAGAAAGCTCATAGGGTAAAATTAGAGTAATTGTACGTAGGAGGCAATGTAAAAGTTATTTGAAAAGATTGATTGTTATTTTGCTTCATCTCAATACTATTTTATGGATGAAAATCATGGCTATCCATTGTTATAAAGCAAATGTAGCATGGTGGTGGGGTTAAATTTAGTGCGTTTTATATTCGTTCACCTTGGATATATATTCGTTATTGTTTCTGCAAATTTGCTATGTGGTTGGCGGGATTCAAGACGTGTAACCCCAGCTTAGAAACACTCATGTTTGGGTGTTTGAAAAACTCTAAACTTGTGGTGGTGTTACTTATTAGTTGAAAAAATATGCTAGTCCGCAAAATGACAGGAGAAATTAATTATTCCGAAATGTCGAGTGAGGGTAATAATATTATGCGAACATCAAGGGTTTTAGGCAATAATTTGCGATAATGTCGCAAGATCTCTGCATCTTAGCGGATAAGAATAAAAGAGCAACCTTCCTCAAAAAGAATCCCATACCTCAACAAACCAAAGAAATCGCTTACAACAAAACGGGGCGCGGAGCTCAAGCGTCAGTGCGAAATCCGGT
>JAJRRH010000075.1 GCA_024279715.1 Bacteroidota bacterium | reverse complement strand
GAGGTGCGTTGGGTAGCAACTGGTGGTCAGGAATAGGCAAAGACAGCGAGATGAATGAATTCAAACAACGTACTGGGGTGATGAAATACCGAAATGGCGACTTCAATATCATATATGAAAATGATGGCGCGCCGTTCGGTAAAATGAAAACAGGGGATGGAAATGATGCTCATCGAACTGCGGCATTACAAGTAGGTGTAGGAGATAAATTTCATGTGGGGTTTAATTTGTTGACGGGCTTTAGAGGGAAATATACAAATGACAAAGGCGTAAAAGTAAACGGTTATAGAGATGATGAAGCCAAGGTTGGAAAAGTAGTTTATGGAGAATTATTCGGAGAGAAAAACCCGAATGGATATGTTGAAGAGATAGGGCCTCAATATAGATTTGGAGCATTGTATTTAGGTTATGGATCCAAAAGAATAGGAATCAATTCAGACCTTTATGTGAGACACCCAATTCAAGACAGATTTGCTCATGATATTAACCTGTTCGGTATTCTAAGTACAGAGCAACCTGGGTTTAAAACCTTGTCTGATGATATTAAACCGTATTGGCAAAACCGTCAAAGAAATCCTTTTAGTACCTATTGAAAACTGTATTATTCTTATTCGTTTTCCTTCTGTCCTCATGTTCAGTTATTTATATGAGAAAAAAAATATTGAAGGATAATAGAACGTTTGTCCCAGCCCGTGAAGACTTCTTTCAGCGAAAATTTCGTGACAAATATGATGTAGCTCCACCTATTTGGGCAGATTTAAGTGTTGTTTATTATGAGGATTATACAATCACCAAAGAAGGTGTAAAGACCCAGGTTTATCAAAAGTCAGATTATTCTCATGCATTCCGATTTTACCCTAATGGAGCAGTCAACCGCTTCACGTATTCGCAAGATCATGATTTTTCTTTAGATTCAATTTCATGGGATCCTGAATTTAACGGTAGCCGTGGCGTAACATACCTTAAGAACGGTGAAGAGTATATCTCTTATTTCACGCGTGTAACAGGCTCTGGTAGTTATGGCATTTTTACAACCAGTTTGAAGCACTTTATTGCCCAGGGCGACAGCCTAACCCAACCAGATTACTCGGGTATAATTGTTTATAAAAAGTATTCGTTAAGCGATGCGCAAATTTATAACGCCAATTGGTAATCAACCCATAAAAACCCTCATATACCTATCTGTTTATCCGATACACCGGCAACCGTCGATGTGCAGGCTCATAATTATCGGAATGTGTATAGAGCCAATACAGTTGACTTCTCCTGCTCTCGGCAAACTCCTTGTCCAATTTCATCTTCTCTTCATATTCAATCTTAAGCTCAGGATCCGTGTCAAGCATCTTCTTCGCCTTGTCTTCAAATACATACGGACTATACCATTCCTTTTGTTGCAAAATTATATCCATTAGGTTCCAATTAAAGTAAGAGTCTGTCGCTTGTGGCTCTAGCACATTCAGGATAAACCTTTTTCTAGATTGAGAACAGTCAATGAGGTAATCACCAGAATGAAACGGTATTCTTTGCGTTCTCATATCGATAGTTGTATTCTTATGTAAATAATGACCTTCGTATGGATTTTCAACCGTCTCAAATTCCTTTATGAAAAAGGCATCCACCACTATCAAACTGTCATTTTTCAATTCAGTCATCTCTACACCGTTATTTTTTAATCGATCGATGATGGTAATCCATGACTTGGGGATAATATATGCCGTCGGAGCATCCACCTGGGTAAGAGAGGTGAATTTATTATAATACTTTATCTTCTTTGTAAATGGTTTGCTTCTGTCATAATACAATCGGTCTCCTGTCGTCACCTCACTTTTTTTATAACTCGCTTCATATCCTTTGAATTCAAGTTCCGTAAAGTGGTTTTTATCCAATGCCCATTGAATGGAGAATTTCATTCTATCCAAATCAGCCGCTTGCGCAAGTTTTTTGTTAGAGAGGATGTCTTCCGAATGTTTTTCGCCAAAATCAATCATCGTCTCTATCAGCGCATAAGTGCTCTTGACCCTATCCTGAAAAGGCTTCAACATATGGGTCTCCGAAATATAAGAAAGACAATGGAATAATGTAGTGTAGCCCGTAGAATACCTTGGACTATCCTCAAAGTCAGCCACACCATCGTCCGGTGTATCTCCAATCTTATTCACATATGGAAACATTTCCCAGTTTTTAGCAGCCATCTCTTTCATCAAAAATGGCGTCATTTCCATTTTGGCATAACCTCCAATCACCGTTCCTGCCATGTCCGATTGACTCGATATCAGCGTCATCTTATATTGGTAGTCGGCGCCATTAGAAGTGTGTGTGTCTAGAAAAATATGGGGTTGTAAGGCTTGAAATATCTCCTGAAATGCCCAAGCATTTTTGGAGTCAGCCTTTATGAAATCTCTGTTGAGGTCATAGTTCAAAGCATTGCCTCTAAATCCATATTCCTCTGGGCCATTCTGATTGGCTCTTGAGTTTGCCCCTCGATTGAGCATGCCGCCTATGTTGTAAATAGGTATGATGGCGATGATTACATTATCGGGAATAAACTCCACCCGAGATAATCTCTTTGCCATCTGAAGACTCGCATTCACACCACATGGTTCGCCAGGATGAATGCCATTGTTGATGAGCAGTACCACTTTGTTCTCATCAAATTGACTCGGATCGAAGACCTGATCTTTATTGACAATAAGCAAGTGAAGAGGCTCGCCAGAGTCGGTCATTCCCCATTTTTGTAATTCCATATACGAACTGTTGCTATCTAAATCCTTATAATAATCGATTAGCTCAGAGTAGGTAGGGGTAGTGTTATCGCTAAAGGGTAATTCTTGCGCATTATAGTTACTGAGAATTAGGGTCGTAAAAAATATAAATACAATTACTTTCATGCCGAAATTTTTTGTTTGTCGTGCAAGGTATCTATTTTACATTTAAACTCAGGGTTTAAGTATAGTTTGTTTCGTTAAAAAGAAAACGATTATTATGGATTTTACCTCGTTCATTACGTAAAAAAAAACTTTCTTTGAACTGTAAAGCCCATAGTTTATGAAAATCATCTCAGTAAATATTTCAAAACCAAAGACATTAAGAATTAATGGTGTCGATAAAAAGACAGGAATTTTCAAAAAACAAGTGCCCGAAATATATCTTGGTACAAGCGATGTAGTGGGAGACAGTGTGATGAATCGCAAACACCATGGCGGACCTGAGAAAGCTTGTTTTATTTTCTCCACAGATCATTATGATTACTGGAAGCAAAAATACCCTGATTTAGAGTGGGAGTGGGGTATGTTCGGTGAGAATCTCTCTGTGGAAGGGTGGGATGAGTCAAAAATAAGAATAGGAGATACTTTTATCGTTGGCGATGCGAAAGTCCAGGTATCATCCCCACGAATACCGTGTAATTATCTTGCACAGAAATTCAAAGACAAATTCATGATCGGCAGCTATCTCAATTACGTTTCCCCCGGCACCTATCTTAGGGTGCTTCAAGAAGGAGTCGTTCGTGCTAATGACGTTTTTGAATGTATTGAAACCCAAAAGTCAAATATGACTGTATTGGAAGTTTATGAATTGCTAGTACCAAAAAAGAAAAGTAAAGAAGGATTTGAAAAAGCAATGAAGACCCCATTATTGTCTCCAGAATTTAAAAAAAGCTTATCAAAAAAGCACTAATCTTTAAAGGAGCGACATAAAAACAGAAACACCCCACCAAACGAAACACCCCAATCAAAAGCTCCCAGAGGAGCGACATGTTTGTAGCGACATGTTAATAGGAGACATGTTAATAGCGACACGGTAATAGAAACACCCCACCAAACGAAACACCCCAACAAAAGCTCCCAGAGGAGCGACATGTTAATAGGAGACATGTTAATAGCGACACGGTAATAGAAACACCCCACCAAACGAAACACCCCAACAAAAGCTCCCAGAGGAGCGACATGTT
>JAJRRH010000074.1 GCA_024279715.1 Bacteroidota bacterium | reverse complement strand
ATTTATTTTTTGATTTTGATTCTTTATCAAAATTATAGTGTGTCATCCAATATCCATCTAGGGAGATGTCAAATATTTTATCGATTTCTGGAAGGGTAGCGATTGTCTTGAGTTTGGAAAAAAGTGTCGGGTGATTGAATATGATTTTGGCAAACTGGACGATTCGAATGTGTGGAAACGAGGCAGGTCGTAGTCCCGAAAAATGCCACGATGCTCTTTTCATACTTTGGAGTTGATGTTTGTGTTTTTGGAATTGATATTCTGTGATGAGTTGTTGGTGATATTCATCTTGTGACTCATCTCCTAACAATCCTGCTTGCCCTAGAAGTACTGCTTCAAGTTTAAAAAGCTGATCACTGCTCTTAATGAGTATTTCTAACGGGGTAATTCTGGCTAGATGCTCAAATGGCTCTTTGTTGATTTTAGCACCTAGACTGCTAGCGATGGATTGATAGCATGTTTTATTCCAGTCTTTGTGGTAGTAATTCCATGATTCTTCTATGATTTTTGCCTTGCGTTGAAGTCGTTGTATTAGTGCGCTATCAATGGCCTGTAGCAGTATTAATTGATCGACTTCACTTATCTGATTGGCACAAGGAATCCAAGAGGTGGTCGCCATCAGATGCTGATAGTTTTCAATCACACCTTCCTCTATCCTATCCTTGAGTTCTATTGTTGGTAATTCTTGCCCTGATGAATTATAGACTGGTTGATCGTATTCATAAACTATATGCAAGATGACATTGTCATAGGCTTTATCGTTTTGATGTTTATGTCTGTTCCAATCGGAAGATTTGATGTGTATTTCCACATTGCCTGCCCACTGGGTTTCGTTGATTGTAATTTTTGCATTGTGGAAGTCTGGCCCTGAATTGTGATTGTGAATTCCGTAATTTTGAATGAACAACGAAGTGCCATCTATGGTTGTTAGATTTCTATGATTGAATCTCTTGTACTTCCATATATAGTGTAGAAAATCTTCGTTGAATTGCATCTATTAGTATCGTTTATTTTTGCTGCATTCTTTTATCATTCGCCTCAAAATGATTACCTTTGGAAGATGTAAATATAACAATCTAAAGACATGAATCGATCAAATACAATTATTATCAGACTTATTCTAGTAATTTCTTATTCCATATTTTGGCTTACAGGCACTTCACAAACAGACGTAAATGAAGGTGATTGGTGCGCTTTTGAAATTATTCAGGATAATCTAAACTCCCCCAGCATTGTTCCTGGAAATTATCAAAGGTCAAATGAAGGACAATACATAATACCCGCTGTAATACACATAATACATGGTGGAAATGAAGACAACATTAGTGATTCTCAAGTAAATTCTGCACTAGATAAAATAAATTTTAGATTAGCTGCAGGGCTAGGTGGCAATTCTGCGCAAATTGAACTTCGTAAAGCCACCAAAGATATTGATGGAAATTGCACCAATGGTATCTTACCACGAAAATAAATTCAGATCGATGATGAATCATGCCATTATAGGGATATTGCAACAAGAGCGTATGGGTAACGCTATAGGTGAATTCAACAACCTTATTGCTGGATATGAGACCTTGGATCATTATTATTTGTTGACAGATTTGTACTTGCAAAAAGGGGATGTGGCTTCAGCTCAATCTACTTTCAACAGCATCGTGAGCCAATTTGACTTGAACCCTAGAAGGGATCAAGAGTATATTGACTATGACTATTGCTATAATATATTGTTTGATGCTGCAAATAATATGAATAGAACACTGACGAGTAGTGAGGTGTCTGATCTTGAGATTATTGCGGAGAAGCACTCCAACAATGCTGCTGGACTTGCTTTAACGATGTTGATTGATTTTGAAGAATATGTGTATCACGAAACGTTGCAAATACCTGCCAATGAAAAATCATTGGATCGAGTAAAACCACAAAACCCTGAATGGAATATACCTACAACTGCATTTACACTCTTCCCTAATCCTACGGATAGCTACTTCATTGTAGAACTGACAACTAAAAACATGTTGGCGGCAAATGTCTTTGTTATTGACGGACTAGGCAGGGTGTTGGTTCAAAAAACAATAGACTCCAACGGAAGCATAGTCATAGATACTCGCTCACTCGACAATGGACTGTACCAAGTGGTGGTTAAAGACAAAGACGGGATTGTAGGTAGTCAAAAATTGGAAATTAATAGATAATGAAAAATTGGATTGTAATCGTATGGCTGTGTATTGGGTCGGTTAATGGATTGGCTCAATACACTTATTATAATCAATTGGGGGGTGAATTAAGTGACTCTGTGTCTGACGTGATTACTGATGTTGAATTGATTAATGATACCATATATACTTATGGCGGGTATGGTGATTTTATTATTGATGGCACAGCTATTCAACTTCAGAAATACAATCTACAAGGTGAGCTTCTTGATTTCTCAATATTTCCTGACGCTAGTAATACAACTGTATTTACCGAATTTACATTTGCGTTTAAAAAAACCCTCAACGAAGAGTTTTTCTATTATTCCAACGGTTTTCATGATAGCACAGGTACACATGGAGTGATCGCCAAGGTGAATAAAAACTTGGATACGCTTTGGACTAAGCAGTATGACAATTTCTTTCCTTACACGCTAATGAGAAAAAATATGGATGTGGGTGATGGTATAATCGTGGTTGGAGAAATAGAGTCTGATGGTTCACAAAGAGGTACCATGCTTACCAAAATAGATTATGACGGCAACATACTATGGGATAATGTGCTCCGCCATGCCAATGGGGATATTAATAGGAATAATAGCATAGTGATGACCGATGAGTATTTTGTGTTTGGGGGGGGGGGAGAATGGGCTTCAACGCTTTTGGATTACTCACTAAAACTGACTTGTTAGGAAACGTCCTTTGGGAATATAATTATAATGATTACAATGAAATCATTAGTTCGTATAATGGTCACTATATCATTTCAAAACTAAACAACGGAGATATAGTATCTGCCATATCTATCGACTACGAACCTGCTAGCTCATCCCCCATTGACTGGTATAGCAAAGTAGTAGTCAATAAAATAGATGTAGAAAATGACAGTTTATATTGGGAGCATGAATACCTCTATGATTTTGAGTCGGAAAATGGAGGTATTTCAAAAATTTTACCTTCTCAAGATGGTGGTATGGTTATTATGGGAGGTGATTTTAACGTTGATCAGATAAAATGGCTGTTAAAAATAGATACCTTAGGAAATATGGAGTGGCACAAACACTACTATTATGGCATGGGTGGTGACTACTTCAATACAGGATTTGATCTCGAACAATGCTCAGATGGGGGTTATTTAATGGTTGGCAAATACTCCGATTGGAATCTGCCTGGTACCTTACCCCGCTCATGGATGATAAAAATAGATGCTTGTGGTGATGTGGAATGGAATGGCTGCTTGCCCGTAGGTATCGGTGATATAGAAATACAGCCTAAGTTGGCATTTGTTCTTTATCCCAATCCTGCTCAGGATTACGTCACTCTTGAATTTGATGATTACAGATTGTCTGTAGAGGAAGTGATGGTATTTGATATGATGGGGCGATTGGTTCGTCAAGTATATGTAGAATCCAACGGAAGCATAGTCATAGATACTCGCTCACTCGACAATGGACTGTACCAAGTGGTGGTTAAGAATAAAGATGGGATTGTAGGCAATCAAAAATTAGAGATTATAAGATAATGAAAAACAATCTACAGAAATACTTTCATCTTTTCATTAAGTTCCTTAACTGCTTCTGCAGCAGCCTCAGCAAAACCCTCACCAGAATCAGCATAAATAATACCTCTGGAAGAGTTTATTAGAATTCCTGCCTCACCATTCGACAATAGAGTGTTTTTCATTACTTCATCCAGATCGCCACCTTGCGCTCCAACACCAGGGATTAATAAAAAATGATTGCCCACTAGCTCTCTTACTTTCTTTAATTCCTCACCCCTTGTAGCACCTGCCACAAACATTAGGTTTTGATCATTTCCCCATGTCATCGCTTTTGTCAATACCTCTTGGTATAACTTCTTGTCTATACCGAAATTTTGAAAATCTTGCGACCCTTGATTAGAGGTTAATGCCAACAACACCACCCACCTGTTTTTAAAATCCAAAAAGGGTTGGACAGAGTCTTTTCCCATATATGGTGCGACCGTAACCGCATGGCAATCCATGGCTTCAAAGAATGCCTTGGCGTAACGGGCAGAGGTATTGCCTATATCACCTCTTTTGGCATCAGCAATGACAAAATGCTGGGGATAGTTTGTTCTAATATAGTCTATTGTCTGTTCGAGTTGTTGCCAACCCCAAGAACCGTATGATTCGTAGAATGCTGTATTGGGTTTGAACGCTACGCAATATTCTGCTGTCGCATTAACGATT
>JAJRRH010000073.1 GCA_024279715.1 Bacteroidota bacterium | reverse complement strand
TTTGAGTTCATAACATCATAGGCTCCTCCATAGGCCTTACGAGTGATAACAGTAATTCTTGGAACAGTAGCTTCACTAAATGCATATAGCAACTTAGCACCATTTGATATTATGGCATTCCACTCTTGATCCGTTCCTGGCAAGAATCCAGGTACGTCTTCCAATACTAATAAGGGTATATTGAACGCATCACAAAACCGTACAAATCGAGCTGCTTTATTAGAACTATTCACATCCAATACACCTGCCAAGTATGCCGGTTGGTTAGCAACTATTCCGATACTTCTACCAGCAAGACGTGCAAAACCAATAACTATATTCTCAGCAAAAGCTTTTTGTACTTCAAGGAAACTATCTCCATCCACAACTTCTGCAATCACCTCCTTCATATCATAAGGCTGATTGGGGCTATTGGGTACTATTTCACTCAATTTATCACGTCTCTCGTCGCCCAAATCATAGTGAAGTTTAGAAGGCTTCTCCTCACAATTTTGAGGCATATAACCAAGCAATAACTTCAGGTGCTCGAGTGCTTCTATTTCGTTTTCAGAAGAGAAATGAGCCACGCCTGACTTGGTAGTATGTGCAGAAGCACCACCAAGATCCTCAGACGTAACCTCTTCATTAGTAACCGTTTTTACCACATTAGGACCAGTAACAAACATATACGAAGTATTCTCTACCATCGAAATAAAATCAGTCAAGGCAGGAGAGTATACTGCACCTCCTGCACAAGGCCCCATTATTAATGATAATTGAGGGATCACACCACTAGCCTGTACATTTCGATAAAAAATATCAGCATAACCACCAAGAGAGACAACTCCTTCTTGTATCCTAGCCCCACCAGAGTCGTTCAATCCTATAACCGGAGCACCATTTTGTATTGCAAGATCCATAATCTTACATATCTTCTCTGCATGGGCTTCCGCCAATGACCCACCGAGAACGGTGAAATCTTGCGCAAAGACATATACCAAACGACCATTAATATTACCAAAGCCAGTAACTACGCCATCTCCTAGGAATTTCTTCTTCTCTAATCCGAAATCCGTAGAACGATGCGTTACAAGCATACCCATCTCCTCAAAACTACCTTTATCCAATAAAAAGTATATTCGTTCCCTTGCAGTAAGTTTACCCTTCTTATGCTGAGAATCGATTCTTGTTTGACCGCCACCCAATCTGGCCTCTTTCATTATTTCATTAAGTGATTCGGTCTTACTTTTCATATATCTTTTACTGATTTGTAATTAATGTAATGTGACTTTATAAAATCATCACAAAACGGATTGTTTTTTTACTCTTCTAGAGCGGCGATCAACTCATCTGTTAGTTCCAAATTATGAAAAACAGAATTCACATCATCATCCTCTTCCATTGCATCGATTAATTTCAATACCGTTTTTGCTTGGTCAAGAGGTAATACCTTGGTGTCATTTGGCACACGCTGTAGCTCAGAGTTACTTGCCTCCATCTTTAATGAATCTAAAACACTGTTCATATTGCCAAAATCTTCAAAAGAGCAAGTAATGTTAAGGTCATCTCCTACTACTTCTAGTTCTTCAAGCCCACCATCAATCAACTCCATCTCCAGCTCATCCAATTCTTTATCCCCGATAACGTCCTTTGGTACAGTAAAAACACCTTTTCTTTCAAATAGAAAAGATAAAGAACCATTAGTCCCCAAATTGCCATTATACTTTGTAAAAACTGCTCGCACATTGCTCACTGTACGATTCAAATTATCTGTTGTACACTCCACAAATATTCCAATACCATTGGGAGCATATCCTTCAAATGTCATTTCTTGAAGATTTGCAGCATCATCCCCAGACCCTTTCTTGATGGCACGCTCCATCGTATCTTTAGGCATATTTGCCCCTTTAGCATTCTTTATCGCCACACGAAGTGCCGGATTTGTATCCGCATCTGGACCGCCATCACGCGTAGCAATAGTTATCTCCTTGATTATTTTAGTGAAGATTTTACCTCGTTTGGCATCAGCAGCTCCTTTTTTGTGCTTTATAGATGACCATTTATTATGTCCTGACATAGCTTAATATTTTAGATGGGTAAAATTATAAAAATAATACAACTATTTGCAAGAAAAACCCCATTATAGGTTCTATTGACAAATACTCAAATATATTTGTCCGCCTTTATGAAAAATACGATATTCAAATATCCGTTTGTTGATTTGATAGAAAGCACATTACAAGACACTAAAACCATGGATAGACTCAGAGGATTTTATATCTTTGTCTTAGCGATCAATATATGAATTTATCTACCAAAGCAATTGTAATCAACCGTATCCGCTATAAGGATAATGGGTTTATTGTGAGGTTGTTTACAGAAAACAAAGGGCTGCTTTCATTTATAATACGGAATGTCAATCGGAAAAAAAACAAGTTATCTGCACTGTACCAACCATTGACTATTCTTTCTATTCAATGCCACATAAAAGAAAGTGCGACACTCCACCATATAAAAGAAGCTCGCGTCGAAGACCCATTAAATAATATTCATCAAAATCCTGTAAAAATAGGTGTCTCTATGTTCATCGCAGAAATTCTACACAAAACCCTGCATGAAGAAGAACCAAATCACGGACTTTTCCACTTTCTCCTCTATGCTCTTCATTGGCTTGAATTTTCGGATAATCAAGCTAATTTTCCCATTGCCTTTTTAGTAAATCTAAGCACATACTACGGCTTTCCGCCTCAACTGAGAGAGAAGGACTCCCTTCTCTTCTTTGACCTGAGAGAGGGAGTTTTTCGAGCGGACAAGCCTTTAAATCATAGTGAATTTTTATCTGAAGAAAAAAGTCGATACTTGCATTTGTTTTTAGGCTCGAATTTTGATGAGTCCAAATCAATACAAATGACTCATGAATTAAGAACTGATATGCTGCAGCAGATGATTAATTATTTTCAAATACACTCAGATCGCTTACGGAATGTTCAGTCACATCTTATTTTACAAGAAACTTTTAATGCGTATTAATTTTGATGAAGTGGTTTTCAATTAATATTATCTTCTTTTTGCTCTCACTATCTGTGTCATCACAGAATATTGAAATATTGGATGATATTACGGATGACCCAATACAACACGCACAAATTGATATTGTTGGCAAACGGATGTCACCGCAATACACAGATTCATTTGGCAAATTACTTCTTCGAGGTACTGAACCAACAGATACTATTCTAATATCCTATATAGGATACAAACCACTCAGAGTAGCAGTAAATAGTCTTAAAAAAACCAATAACATCATTCTTATATCCAGTGCATTAATCAATATGCCCTCCATAAAAATTTATGGAAAAAGTGCCCGAGAAAATGCCATCAGTACCCCTCAAAAAGTAAAAACACTTACAGCAGAAGCCATCAAAAAAATAGCCCCATCAAATTCGGCATCGCTACTTGAATCCACCGGGAGTGTCATGATTCAACGTAGTCAGCAAGGAGGGGGTAGCCCTATCATTCGTGGGTTTGAGGCTAATCGAGTGCTGTTAGTTATAGATGGTGTAAGAATGAATAACGCCATTTATAGAAGTGGCCATTTGCAAAATGCCATCACTGTGGATCCAAATATACTAGAAAGAACAGAGGTAATATTTGGCACTTCCTCCCTTATCTATGGAAGTGATGCTCTGGGTGGAGTGGTTCATTTTCATAGCATCGACCCAATATTTAAAGACACCAACTCGGTAAGTGTCAACAGCTCTATAAAATATGCGTCAGCTGCCCAAGAGAAATCAGCACATATACATTTTCAATTAATGGGTAAAAAAAGCAGCTCACTCACCTCTTTCACTATATCTGATTTCGGAGATCTAAGAATGGGGAGCGCTAGAAATCATAATGCCGAATGGGGGCTTGTCAGAGAATACATATTTACTGACAATAATGTCGATATGATAGTATCCAATGATAATCCACTGATCCAAAAAAACACAGGATATAAGCAATACGATATCACACAAAAATTGAAATTTAAACTCAGTGAACATGGAGTACTAAGAGCTAATATGCAATACTCAACAACCTCCAATATACCAAGATTCGACAGATACAATGACTATAAAAATGGTGTTTTGAAATTTGCAGAATGGGATTATGGACCGCAACAAAGAATGCTAGTATCAGTATCTACCGACTTTCAATCAAAGAAAAAATGGATGGATGATTTCAATATTACCGCGGCATTCCAACAAATAGATGAAGATCGAATTACCCGAAGATTCCAAAGCACTCAACGCTATACCAGACAAGAAGATGTACGAGTGTTGTCACTTAATACAGACCTAGTTAAGAATCTAAAGAAAAAGTCAAAACTATACTACGGTCTTGAATTTACGCACAATGATGTGCAATCCAAAGCATTTATCACCGACATTCAAAATGGGGAGATGATGGACGCACTTACTCGTTATCCAAATGGCGGTAGCACTTTTTTTACCAGTGCTATTTACCTATCTTATCTACGTCCTTTTAAAGAAAAATGGCAATACAATATTGGGGTGAGATTGAATAATATTCAATCGAAATCAAAATTCAAAGAAAATGACTTTTTCAATCTTCCTTTTGAATCAATTACTCTCAATAACCAAGCAGTTACAGGTAGCTTGGGGCTAAAATATGCCTCTTCCAAAGGAACAGTATTCCGTATATTAAGTTCGACAGGTTTTAGAGCACCCAATATCGATGATTATGGAAAAGTATTTGATAGAGATGGATATGTAGTAGTTCCTGATGACAGATTGACTCCCGAATATGCTATTAATGGAGAGGTCGGTATAGCAAAAAAACTACTGAATAATAAACTTACCGTGGATGCTAGCTTGTTCTACACACATCTTTTAGATGCTATTGTCCAGAGAGACTTCCAATTACAAGGTGAGGATAGCTTATCGATAGATGGTGAAGTGTCAAGAATTCAAAGTAATCAAAATGCGAGTGAAGCCAGAATTTACGGCTATTCATTAAGCCTTCAATATGATTTTTCACCCAAAATAAAATTCAACGCAGTAGGGAATTATACCTATGGTGAAGATATTGAAAACGAAAGTCCAATGGCGCACATCCCGCCATTTTTTGCCAAAGGAGAGATTAGTTATCATCATAAAAAAGTGAAGGCTGCATTTTACACGTATTATCATGACGTAAAAACCAGAGAGAGAATCGCAGATGGTCGGACAGATAATCCCAACGAGGGATTGGACGGACAGTTTCCATCCTGGTACACACTAAACCTCCGAACTTCTTATACTTTTACAAAAAACATGATGATTCAATTTGGAGTGGAAAATATTCTTGACGTACATTATAAATCATTCGCATCTGGACTGTCGGCTCCAGGTAAGAATTTCATTATAGTTATTCGTGCCGAGATTAATTAAATACAAGTATATTTACATTTTGAAACCACTATGTAATTATGAAAAAAATAATACTCCTTGCATGTTTTCTACCAATATTGATTACATCTTGTCAAACTAAAAACAATTCTCCCAAAGTGAAAAGTGAAACCCTTACCCAAGCACCTGTGGCAAAAAAAATAGCCGAGAAAATGACCATCCATGGAGATACTAGAATAGACAATTATCACTGGATGCGACTAAGTGACGAACAGAAAGAAGCAGAAACACCTGACGCACAAACGCAGGATGTATTGGATCACCTGAATGCCGAAAATAAATACCTCAAAGAGGTGATGGCTCATACCGATGGATTACAAACAAAACTATATGACGAAATAGTAGCCCGTATAAAGCAAGATGACCAAAGTGTACCAGTAAAAGTTAATGGGTATTGGTATTATTCTCGTTATGAAAAAGGGCAAGACTATGCTTATAGTTGCCGAAGTAAAAATAAGCCTGACCTAAAGTCGGGACAAAAAGTTCCAGATGAAGAGATTATCCTTAATCAACCCGAATTAGCTAAGGATCAAAAATACTTTGCAGTAGGTGGAATGTCTGTCAGTACGAACAATGAATTAATGGTTTATAGTACAGATTTGATATCAAGAAGACAGTATAATCTATTTTTCAAAAACCTTAAAACTGGGGAAATTTTTCCTGATAAAATCGAAAATACCACAGGGGGTGCAACTTGGGCTAATGACAATAAAACCATTTTTTACACCCGTAAAGATCCTGTTACGCTACGCTCATACCGGGTGTACAAGCATATATTAGGCACCAACCCATCCGAAGATGAGTTAGTCTTTGAAGAAAAAGATGAGACCTACAGCTGCTTTGTATATAAGACCAAGTCAAAGAAATATTTGATGATCGGTAGCACACAAACACTTTCAACAGAATACCGTTTCGTAGACGCAAATAATCCCGACGGAGAGTGGAAAGTCATTCATCCCAGAGAAGATGATCTGGAATACAGCGTTGCTAATTATGGCGATGACTTCTATGTGATCACCAATTACAACGCAAAGAATTTTAGATTAATGAAAACGCCGGTGAGTAATCCTGGGAAAGACAATTGGAAAGAAGTAATCGCTCACAGAGAAGATGTACTTCTCGAAAATGTAGAATTATTCAAAAATTTCTTGGTATTAGAAGAAAGAAAGAATGGACTAACGGAGATTCGAATTATCAAATGGAAAGACAATTCAGAACACTACATCACCTATCAGGATGCTGCCTATACAAGTTCCGTGAGCTCTAATCCTGAGTTTGATACAGATATCCTTCGATTTAGCTATACCTCGATGACCACTCCTAGTACGGTATATGATTACAATATGGCGACAAAAGAAAAGGAACTTTTGAAGCAACAAGAAATAATGGACAAGAATTTCTCTCCGGACAATTATGTATCAGAAAGAGTATTTGCGACAGCTCGAGACGGTGCCAAAGTGCCGGTATCTATTGTTTATAAAAAAGGACTGAAAAAAGATGGAACTAGTCCACTCCTACTTTATGCCTACGGATCGTACGGATACAGTATGGATCCATACTTTAGCTCGGTACGTTTGAGTCTGCTAGACAGAGGATTTGTCTATGCCATAGCGCATATCAGAGGAGGACAGGAAATGGGGCGTGACTGGTATGAGGATGGGAAATTATTGAAGAAGAAAAATACCTTTTATGACTTTATCGATTGTGGTGAATTTCTAATTAAAGAAAAATACACTGGTAAAGGACATCTCTATGCAATGGGAGGGTCTGCAGGAGGTTTGCTGATGGGAGCAGTTCTTAATATGCGTCCTGACTTGTGGAATGGCCTGGTGGCAGGTGTTCCATTTGTAGATGTAGTATCTACAATGTTGGATGAGACAATACCACTTACAACAGGGGAATTTGACGAATGGGGAAATCCAAAAATAGAAGAGTATTATCACTACATTAAGTCCTACTCACCATATGACAATGTCGAGAAAAAAGACTATTCTAACTTGCTTATTACTACTGGCTATTGGGATAGTCAAGTGCAATATTGGGAGCCTGAAAAATGGATTGCCAAATTAAGAGAATTACGTACTAATGACAATAAACTATTGATGTATTGCAATATGGAAGTGGGTCATGGTGGCGCATCTGGTCGTTTTCAACGATATAAAGAAGTGGCTCTCGAATATGCATTCTTATTAGATCTGGAGGGGATTACTGAGTAATATTGTTAGACAAGATAGCCCACTAACGCCATTATTTATTGGCAAGTAGATAGTTTCTCGCTTCTTATTTTTGTTTAACCCGAACTACGCATTGGGGTTTTGTTGTGAGAGTTAAAACTACAATAAAATATGAATTTTTACTGATTTTAGCATAGCACCGCTATGGTTAAATTAGAAAAGTGGTATATTTTGCAGTAGTTTGGACTCGTAACAGAAAGTTCTATTGTATAATTCGGGTTTAAGAATTTTCCTTCGTCCATTGTTCAAAGACGATTTCTAAATCCGCATACCACTCTTTACCATAGGCACGGGTTAGCGGTTCTTTTAGAAACTGATGTGCAGTAACTTTAAGGGATGCCCCCAAAGTGCATGCCGCTTCACATATTGGCCAGTGATGATAATTCAAAGCGGTGTAGTCCGTTAATTCTTTTACTCGAATAGGATACATGTGGCAGGATAATGGTTTGAAAAAGTCAATCTCTCCTTCCCTATATGCTTTTTCAATCGAGCATTTAGCAATGCCTTTTTCATCAAAAAAAGTAAAGGCGCATTCCTTACCATCGATTAATGGGGTGACGATATCACCATCAGAATCTACCACAGCAACTCCTTGTTTTTGAACAGCTAATTTGCCATCTTCCTTCATGTATGGAAGTACTTTTGGCAATGCCAATTCCAATTCTTTTACCTCAGCGGCAGTGAGAGGGGCTCCAGAGTCTCCGGACACACAACACTCTCCCTTGCACGATGAAAGGTCACATACGAAGTGTTTTTCGAAAAGGTCTTCACTGACCAGTTTATCGCCAATAATAATCATTATGTAATTCTAGTATGTACTGGTTTTGATGAATTTCTTAACCACTACCGTATCCATACCAATGAAGGAGATATAATAGATACCGTCAGGCAATTTGGTGACATCCATTTTTTGGCCATCAAACTGCCAGGAACCTATACGTTGGCCTTGATTATTGTGTACCACAATAGATTTTGCGTCCAGTTCAAAAGGTGTGTGGATGTATAAAAAATTATCTGCCGGAATTGGAAATACTTCAATGTCCTCTGGATTACCAATAGTCGCTACCACTACTTCAGAAAATGCATTAGCACCATCGTAATCCACTTGCTCCAGACGATAGTAGTGAGCACCCCAAGACGGTCTTACGTGCAAATAGTCATAGTTAATCTCCGCACTTGAATTTCCCGCACCTGGTTGCGTATTAATCACTTCCCAATTTTCACCATCCACAGAATGATGAAGGATAAAAAGACTGTTGTTTAATTCTGTTGCTGTCGTCCATTGTAAGAGTATATCTCGTTCTTGAGTCTTGGCAGTAAAGCTTATCAACTCAATTGGAAGTATGGCAGGATCTAAAGCATCGCCCACAATTGAAAAATCTGAGAATCCTGTGTACGATTCAGAAGCAGCATAATAAGTTGTCAAGGCACACATATTACCCTCATAAGCCGAAGTCGTTGGCCAAGCAATACCTGGTCCAGCCGAACCTGAAGGTGCTTTAAGTAGTCTATACCCAGCAGCTGATGGTTGCGGTATAAGTGGTGCATTGGTGTTCGCATTAGGATGCACTTCAATAGTATATTCCATTGTACTTGGCCCTGTGAGATTCCAAAAGCCTGTATTCATAAAAGCATCATAGTTTAGAATCCTCTGTGCACCATTACATATCAAAGTGTTGTTAAAGACACTTATATACCCTGGACTTTGACCATCAAATATTGCGGACACATAACCAGATTGGTTGGTAATATCCATTTTTACAGGGTTATAACCCAATACGCTTGGGCGATCTCCAACTGGAAAATCATAAGAGCTGCCAGAAACTACATTTCTTTCTAACCTACCGTAAATATACTTGTCATTAATCGGATAAGAACCAGTAGCATTAAGAGGTTCATAACCCACAATAGCATTCACATTCGTATTGTCAATGATTACTTTGAATGGATCATCACTAGCATCAATAAATCCCATATTCCCAAATTCTAGTTCATTAGTAACCGTAATACTGGTTGCCTCTAGTTGAACTTTAGTAGCATTTGGTTTATCAATTTTAAGATTATAGAATGTTTCCATTTCGCCAAAATTTTCCAACGCTTGCGTGGTATTTCCAACAAAAGTAACCAACGAAAACTCCTCAATAAAACCATAGCTAGTACTCACAGGATCAGCTCCAATCGTCCATCGATTATGAAGAATAAACTTTGAAACAATGCTTGAAGAGCTAGAACTAAAATCCACTATATCGGTATTGGTAACCGCTTCAAAAGGACCAAATACTTCGACAGTACCACCATTTTTATTACTTAAAAGCGTATTCCCCAATAGAAATAACTCCCCGTTAATTGTCAGATTATCTAACGGACCAACTAGCGTTATGCTATTATCATTCATTACCAAATCATCACATTTAGCAGTCATATCACTCAATAAAGCATCTGGATGGTTTTGATCAATAACCAATGGATTAGTCGTGACGCTAATGTCTACATCCGTAGAATCTAAAGGCACTCTAAGGTTTTCCCAATTGCCACATTCAAACCATTGGTCATCGACGGCGCCAGTCCATTTACCATCGACATAATTCCCAGAGCTGACAGAGAAATTAATACAAGTTTGGGAGTATTGCGGTCCATTGGCATCATAACTGCTATTGTCCGAATAACCTGTCCAATTGTTTGTGTCATTGATTCTCGATATCCATTCTAATTGGTTTGTAGAAGTCATATCTCCGGTATACTTAACTTTGTCATGGTCGTTTATTCCATTTAGGCTAGTAGTGAAACATTTTGAGCTGGGGTATAAGGTTGAGCCTTTTGGATCGTTATATCCATGGCTTGGCTCCCATCCAACCGCTGTCCATCCGTATAATACGTTCCCACTGTACAAACCATCATGCGTAGGAGAACCATTTGACCACCCTCCAGTCCATGCACCCCCTTGCATGATCCATATCTGATCATCTACGTTAATATCAAATAAACCCAAATCGCCATTTAAGCTACTTGTCGTCCAATTAGTATTATCTAAAACACCACAACGATAAATCTCAAAGTCATCCACAGGAGGTGTGTCATTACTAGGGTTTCCATTGCCTTTTCCACGTATACATATAACTTCACCCGCAGGAATTACTCCTCCACCTGTACGTTGTACACGTACCGTTCCTTCTGTCCCAGCCCAGAAGTCAGGGTCTACACGCTCATATCCATTGTCCGTAAAATCTATCGAAGTACTTTCATTAATGTCTTTAAACGAAACAAAACAAAATTCATCATCTCCACTAACTGTACTAGTATTCACCGCCACAATAGCCAGATCTCCAGGCTCAAGAATCGTTGCGGTACTAGGTACCAATATTATTTCCACACCTGGTGACCATGTGGTGCCGTTTCTTACAAATATTTCAAAACCATAGGCGGTACTGTTATTCAAGTTAGTAATGGTAGTATTGGTGCCAGTACCTAGGTATACTACCTGGAGTGGAGCGCTATAGACCGAGCTAGGACTATACGCTGAACCATCCCCTGAAGGGGAAAATTCTATGCCACTAATCACAGTCGCCACCACCATAATCTCATCCCAACAACCAGACTCAGGCAATTGCCAAGAAATATTGGCTTCCGTATCTCCAGCAAATCCACCGTACGATGGTACATCCTCCTGTTGAATAGTTTCAGAGGCTTGTCTATAGGTCTCTGAATATCTATATTCTGTAGAGCCTATTTTATAGGTATAGAGTCTAAATGTATAGTTAGTACCCATTGTCAAGCCTGTAATTGTAGCGGAATTTCCGTTACCAATATATAGTATTTTCGATGGATCTCCAACGTTTGGGTAACCTTGGGCGGCAGAAAAATCAGTATTAGAACTAGCTGTAGAAGGATCAATTGCTGTCACACCTCCTGGATTACCATTTGCCCGTCCGACAAGCAAATAACCTGTATAGCTACCGTAAATAGGGGTGTTCCAATTAAGGGTAAGACTATTATTGGTAGTGCATTGTTCGTTGAGATCGGTAGGAAGTACTGGTCTGGTCACAAACACATCAGAGCCATAACTCGTCGTTAGATATCTTTCAATTCCAGGAAGACAGTTGTATTCATAGATTTCTACAAAATATTCTCCTCCAGGTACAAGATTTGTGACATCCACAGAGTTACCACTGCCATTATACACAACATAGTCATTACTTCCTATAGTCGGCCCTGATCCGAAATCACTATTGGCAGCATACGTTATGTTATCTTGAGGTGCTGATCCTACTGCAGAACCCTCTCTCATTACCACCACACTGTTTTCACCATCACCACCATTCCATGTAAGTGTTGCATTACTCGATGTCGGATTAGTAGTTGTAATTGTATTCAAATTGGTAGGAGTATTGAGGTTGAAACTCGCATTAACCGTTGGTACTGAGCAAGTATTACAACCCAATCCACTGATACTTACATTGTCAAATCCAGCATAATCTGCTGCGCCATTCTGATTTGCTATTAACCTTAAACCGACTGTGGTTACCGTATTGGGTATGGGTAAGGTTTCAGTAGTCCAGCTAGAAGTACATCCACTGCATAATGAAACTTCTCCTTGACCAGTACCGTCATATATCAACTCATATTTAAGGTAATCAGACGACTCATACCCATAGGCACTCCAATTAAATGCAATTTGAACATCCATATATGCCGATATATCCTTTGTGAATGTCAAGATATGGTCAAAATTTCCACCACCATTGTTGTTATCTATGTCACGTATACCCCAAAGTTGTAATCCAGAGGAGGGATTAATTGTATTAGTGCCCGTTCCAACCGAACCGACTTCCGCCCAGACGTCATCACTGACAATGTAGCTACCAGGACTAGCAGTATACGCCCATCCACCACCTTCAAATCCTTGATAATCGATAGTGGCATTATTTGCTTCATCATCCATTATAGTAAGGGTTAATTGCGGAGTAGACCCGATATCACAATTGATAGGATTAGAAAGAGTAAAAATAATATCCTTACTTCCGCTACAGACAATATCATCAATAATTGTCAATGGAATAGTAATTATTGTGGCGGCAGAAAAATCCACCGTTTGTGCAGTAAATGTATATTCTATGCCATTTGTTGCACTTCCTCCAGTGACTGTCACGTCCACACTTAAACTTCCTGAAGTAGATGATTCCACTTGAATGTTAGCTGTTCCAGCCGATTCACTCACTGCGTCGGTAGCTAAAATAAAGTTGACACTAGGTGCGGTAACTTCACCAGTTACACTAACATTCACATCACTAGCACCACTTGCACTAAGTACTATATCTGAAGGGCCAGAAATACCAACGACTAGGCCAGCAATTAATCGAACATACATATTGGTCGATGGAATAGTTCCTGAAGCATTACTTGGTGTAGTTATTACCGTAAAATATGGCCCGGCACCACTAGTAGCTATTTCATAGTTGTTCGGTGCGGTAATTGTAACATCACTGCCTGGGGTTAAATTCTGTGCACTAAAACTAAAAGATTGAAAATTTGAAGGCCCAGTTCCTAGTTCGTAATCTAGACCCGTGATGGCGAGAGGGGTGGCGGTTAT
>JAJRRH010000072.1 GCA_024279715.1 Bacteroidota bacterium | reverse complement strand
TATTTTTTGTTCCGTTTCCAAATCGGGATAATCCACTTTTATCTTGAATAAAAACCTATCCATTTGTGCTTCGGGCAATTTATAGGTACCTTCTTGTTCTACCGGATTTTGAGTAGCTATAACAAAAAATGGGAATCCCATTTTATGCTTTTCACCTTCTACGGTGATTTGTTTTTCCTCCATCACCTCCATCAATGCTGCTTGTGTTTTGGCTGGTGCTCTATTGATCTCATCTATCAATATGATGTTAGAGAATATAGGTCCTGATTTGAATTCAAACTCCGATTTCTTTACATTAAAAATCATCGTACCTATAATGTCAGAAGGCATTAGATCTGGTGTGAATTGAATCCGTGTAAAGTCTGTAGAAATACTCTTCGCCAACATACGAGCGAATAATGTTTTGGCAACACCAGGAACACCTTCTAACAGAACATTACCTCCTGTAAATAATCCGATCAAAAGATACGTCATAACATCTTCCTGACCTACTATCACCTTAGACACCTCCTTGCGAATCTTCTCCACAGCATCTGCGATTTTGGCAACATCTTCGCTATGCTCCGATACAATCTCTTTATGAATATTGTCCGTTTTTATTTGTTCCTCACTCATGGTGGTTTTCTCGCCTGATGATGGGGTTTGAGGCGAATTAATTGAATCGCTCTTTTGATCCATTTTCTCGTTATTCTCTCCGGGATTGATATTGTTTTCTGACATAATTATTTACAGTTATTATAAAAATATTGTATTTTCTTGTGATACTTTACTAAGAATTCTTCGCTTACATTACCTTCAAATTGACCAAGTTGATGGGTCTTGAAAATTTCCTCAAGCCTTATTTTTTCTATCTTAGATTTGGCACTTAAGGTAGTAATAAATTTTTCATCCAAAACCTTAGTAGGCATTCGATATCTCTTTCTGATAAATTCTAAAAATTGTTGATTCATATACTTGAAGATTTTTCCATTTCCACTCCTCTGAAAAAATAATTCTGAGATGGTCTCCACGTACTCTATTGACGTGTTTTCTTTTTTTACAAGGATGGGTATATTGCGTTGTTTTCTTTTGGATTCCAAAACCAAGAAAAGAAATAATGCCCCCAGCAAAACATACAATCCCCATTTCAAACTCTCCTGTGATAAGATAAAACGTAGCGGACCTTTTCCTTGGCTCAACTCACGAGATACCCTGCCATCGATATCACTCAAGCGGGTGTAATTATCAAAGAGTAATTCATCGCCATCAATGTATCTTAAGGATCTTTCGATATAGTTTCGCGTGGGTTCTGTCGTGAAATAATAGTTCGTATAAAATTTCGGATTGGTATGGAAGTAGAAATATCCTTCACCATATTCTACTCTAAAAAAATTAGGTTGATTGACATTGAAATTCCCCAAGACCTCATAACTATCCGTCTCCTCGCAAAAATAAAGATCTGAAAGATATGGCCAATTAGTATATTTCTTTTCATCTTTCTCAAAATGTGCAAACTCCACAGGCTCATAAAATCGTAATTCAGGATCCTCTAAATTGGCATAAACCAAAGAATCTGAAAAGTCTTCTACGCCTTCCCATGAGTAATAACAATCTCCTTGATTGAGATATTCCATCAGATCATACGGAAATTGATGCGAGAAGAAAAACATATTGTTCCCCTGTTCTACATATTGCAACGAGGTCTCAAAATCTGCCGAATCAAGATAGATATATTGTCCAATAAAAACATAGTTGCTCACCTCCTTTGGATTCATGTGTTTCGTTAACTCAATGCTTAAAGTAGAGTCTAATTGATGATAACTGTCCTCTTCAAATTGTGTTTTTAAATACCGCTCTAAGAACAATGTTCCATAAGGTGCCGATTTGAAAGTTCTATCCATTTCTGAATACCAATTGTAGCGATCCTCACGCTGCATAAACCATAATGTACCAATTAAAATGATGATTAGTAATATCGCCGCAACTATTTTTCCCTTCGAGCCCACTATGATTTACTATTTATTCGTTCCACATAATGTACCATGACCTTACTTATCGGATCATACTTTTCTTTTTTCAACTCTTTATCACCATACCAGAAGTATTCATAAAGATGGGTAAGCTTTTTAAACTCAACATGGCTCGAATGAGGGATCATCTCCGTCATGTACTGATAGTTAGTTTTTTCCTTTTTGTAAATAATATGTCCCTTTGTATTCAACGCTTTTATGACAATCAGGTAGTGTATCCGCAAAGCCAATTTATACTCCTTAGCCTCCAATGCCCTATCAAGAAGATAATGCAGGTCACTTTTATCGATATTCTCCTCTGCCTCAGCTATAGAGTATTCTAGATTCTTCTTTATAGACGGATTACTTTTTAGATTAGAAAGAATTAAAGCCAATAACACCAATAAGATGACGCCAATAATCCCGATAGCGATATATCGAAACCCCTCAAAATCGAATGAGTTAGAAGATGGGGTTTTCTCATGAAAATCCTGATTCTCTTGTTCCTCAGGCTTTTTCTTCACGGCAAATTCTTCAAATTTTTCATCGCCAGTAATCTCTTTCCAGTCCACCTCTTTGGGTTCACGAAAATGCTCTTTCAAATCGCCTAACGGTTGATCCTCGACTATCTCAGCATTCGTATGAACGATTACTAAGAATGCAAAAAAAAGCAATATGTAGCTAATCTTCTGTCGGTAAACCATAGGCTCTTTTATTACTCCCAAGGGTATGGATTCTTTTTATTAACGAACTCGCTGTTTGCCTTTCCTTGGCACTAAAATAATATAGAGCTGCAGCGTAAATAGCCGTGGAAAGAAAAATACCAATGCTTACAAACGCCACCCATAAGTTAATCCCGTAAATAATTAGTGTATAAGTACTGTCGCTAAAATCAAATCCCGACAATACTATATCCAGCATGTACTTTATAATGTCAGAATTGAACAATAAATTCATGATGAAGTCAATTAAAAAAATCATGATACTGTATCCTATCATTATTCCAAATCCAGATTTCAACAACTTCAATCCCCTGTCGATAGCTGCAAACGGATTGCAATCTTCATAAACACCGACAAATGCAAACAATAGAATGACAGGCAATACAAAAATCAACGACAAGACACCCACCCCAATAGACTCCGAGAAAAATATAAGCTGATACGAATATGAATATATCGCTACCTTGTATAGGTGTCGAATCATAAACTCCCCATATCTTAATTGCATCCTATCTATTCCTTCTGGGGTCTTAATATTCTTCACGAAATGATACAAAATGGTCGTACCCAAAAAGGCATAAAACAATGGGTTGATAGCATATAGTATTGGAAATTCACTGTGATTAAAAAGTTGGTACACTTTAAACGCAGCTACCGACAAAGTATCGAACATATTCCTTCCGAAGTAATTCGACCCCTCAAACATTATAGCAATACTTTCGTTAGGAATCATCATCAAACTGATAACATACAATACACCGAAGGCGGCAGACCATTTTATTATCTTGGAAATATTATTACTGAATATCCTGAATACATTGGTATAAATCTCGCCATAATTTCTAATCACGTAAAAGGATAGCTCTTCCATTTGACTCTCGGGAATCTTATCTTCAAATGCAACATAATCTCCGCTATTATGAAATTTCCGATAAGGATATATCACAAAATAATAGATGATAAACCCAAAATTAGTAGTAATTATTATTGCTCGAACGACGTCATTAACCTCAGTGTATCGTGTTACAAACCCCTCGATGAGAGCAGCAAAAACCAGTATAGGAACGATGCCTAACATAATCATGATTCCTCTTCTAGCCCCTTTCAATAAGGCTTCACTGCGCGTATATGTCCCCGGAAAGATAAGTCCTCCACCAAGGGTCATTCCAGCAGCACCAGCAAGAATAATACTACTTATCTCCGGTGCTCCATGCATCCATATTGTAAGAAAAGACTCCTGAAACAAGCCCCGTTCGATAAAGAAATACTGAAAAGCACCTAGACGAATACCTTCAGAGATCATAGCACCAATACTCCCAATGCCAAAAAATATTCCGGTAATAAAAACCCGAAAAGAAACGACCAAATTATTCAATGCTATATACGAGAACATATAAAAGTGATCCATCTTCTTATAAACCTTCATCGGATCTCCCTCAGCAATATACTCCTCCGTCATATCGATGTAACTATCCCCGAGCATATGCCTTGCAAATCCTGGATCATGAACACTAGAAAAAACACCAATAAGGAATGCACACAGAAAAACAATGAAGGCCAAATACAATGCCTTACGACTTTCATACATCACCTTTGGGAGTTTTTCTTTCCAGAAAAGAACTATTTTATTGCCTCCACCATATTTATTCTTATATAATTTGGTGAATACTTTATTCGCAAGGTTATTAAGATAGACTTTTATAGACCGATGTGGATAATTGCTTCTAGCGTAAGATAAATCATTGGTTACCTCGATGAAAAGCTCCGAAAGTTTCTCAGGGTCTTTGTCTTTATTCTTGAACATCGTCTCGAAATCAACCCACTTCTTCTTGTTTTGTTCTATAAATTTACTCTCTTTCATGGATTGATGCTCCGATGCTCTTTTGAATGTGCTAAGGTATGGGTTTTGTTTTAATTGTCTATTGGTATTTTATTGCGATTTAATACACACATTCTAAATCTTCAGTCGAGCATCGTCGCAGTTCTGTTGAGCACGGTCAAAACATTATTACATTAAATCATTCAATCCGCATCCCAACATGCCATATAAGCATTATCACATTAAAGCATTGCAGCATTCAATCCGCATTCCATATTGTCAATCAATCGCACCCCATCAATCCAAGCGACCACAAAAGCACGGCATCCACTAAGACCAGACCAATTCACACATGACTTCAACGTCCTATTATCTGCAATCTCAAAATACTCAAGTTCCAAATCAGAATTATCCGCAAAGCGTTCTTTTACAAGTGCCTTAATCTCCTCGGGAGAATGTTTTTTAGCTATTTCGATAACCCACAGAAGAGTCTTGTGTATAAATGTCGCTTTTTCACGCGCTTCTACGGACAATCGCTGATTGCGTGAACTCATCGCTAGACCACTATTTTCCCGAACGATAGGCACGCCAATGATTTCAATATTGTAGTCTAATTCCTCCGTCATACGTCGCAATATGGCTAGTTGTTGAAAATCTTTTTCACCAAACAAGGCTTTGTCGGGCTGTACAATATCAAACAAACGGCTCACCACCTCCACTACTCCTTCGAAATGTCCAGGTCGATTTGCCCCTTCCATCACTTCTGCTAAAGAACCTAAATCCACTGTCGGTACCTGGAAATCTGACGGATACACCTCCTCTACCGATGGATGAAATAAGACATGACAACCATTGGATCGCAACATATCCGCATCCACCTCAACCTGTCTTGGGTACGTATCCAAATCCTCCGCATTATTGAATTGAGTAGGATTTACAAAAATACTTGCCACCACCACGTCACAAACATCCATGGCATTATTAATCAACTGCATATGTCCATCGTGCAATGCCCCCATCGTAGGTGCAAAAGCAATAATTTTGCCCTTTGAACGTTTAATGTCTAAGTAGTTTTGAAGGGCTTTTACATGGGTGAATATCTTCATATTACATTAATTGTGATCTGAAAAGCGAAGCTATACAAATACTTGAATGATTCGGTTTTTATTCGTACTTTTGTATCTGATTTTCAAAAACTACATAAATACAACTCTATGAAGATATTATATATCTCCCAGGAGATTACGCCGTTCTTACCTGAAAGCGAAATGTCCACCATCAATCGTATGTTGCCACAAAAAATAGCTGAGCTAGGTCACGAAATACGAGTGTTCATGCCGCGTTATGGCGTTATCAATGAGCGAAGACACCAATTACATGAAGTCATCCGTCTATCTGGGATGAACCTTGTCATCAATGACGGAGATCACCCTCTTATCATTAAAGTAGCTTCAATTCAACAAGCTAGAATGCAAGTGTACTTTATTGATAACGAAGAGTTTTTCAAAAGAAAAAGCGTCATCAATGACACCAAAGGGAAGTTCATGGACGACAATGATGAGCGTGCCCTATTTTTCGGAAAAGGATGCCTCGAGACCGTAAAAAAACTTGGATGGAAGCCTGATATCATTCACTTGAGTGGGTTTATGACTTCGTTAGTACCTATGCTAATGAAACAAATATATGCGGATGCCCCGCATTTTGAAAATGCTAAAGTTATCTATTCTGTATATGATCACGGTAGCAATGAGAAATTAAGCAATGAATTGGTTGCAAAACTTGAATACGATGATGTGGATAAAAAAGCGGTAACATGCCTTGAAACACCCACTATCGATTCAATGCATGAGATTGCTATTCAATACTGTGATGGCATCATCAGAGGAACCAAAGAATTACCAAAGAATCTGGAGAAAATGATTGATGATTCTGGACTTCCAGTAATGGACTTCGTAGAAGAAGTATTAGATTCGCAAAAAGAATATGAAAAATTCTATGAATCTATAAGCTCAGATGTAATGGTGTCTTAACACCAACTATTAAAATTAAAAACACTCCTTAGAGTATGAGAAATTCTTTTTTCGGAATTTTACTGGTACTATTAGTACTTACAGCATGTGAAAAACCCGAAAGCAATATAGGCCTTGAGCTTCTTCCAGAGGAAGAGTATCTAGGTCTATCGATTGACAGTACCACGGTTTTACTCCGGACAACTTTCCACGATTCATTAAAAACCTCCAGGTGGTCAAGCATGTTGCTAGGAGATTTTGATGACCCAGGACTTAATAGCACTGTATCCTCTACGCTATTTACTCAATTCGTATTAAGTAGCCAGAACGTAGACTTTACAGATACTGCTATTCTCGACTCCTTGGTTCTCACACTAGCTTACAATGACTACAAATATGGATTTAACGACCCAGAGGAAGTCTCCATTACTGTAGAGAGACTTATCGAACCGATGTATTATGACTCGGTATACTATTCCTATAACAGCATCGAATCCGATGGTGTGGACTTGGTAGCCCCTGAATCAAAATACTTCATTCCTGACAATACAGCAGACGTAGTAGTTGGTAATGACACTTTGGATCCGCACATTCGTATCAAGTTTGATACGGACATGACTAATCTTGGCGCTGAATTTCTAAATCCAGAATACCGTGACAGCCTTGCCAACAACACACTGTTTTTATCCTATTTCCGAGGATTGAAAATAAGCATGGAAAAACAATCTGGCAATGGAGGTATCTATAGTTTTAACCTAGTATCCAATCTTAGTAAGATGACCTTATATTATCATCTTCCCGATATTGACTCATTGAGTTTTGATTTTCGTATTACAGATCAGTGCCAACAATTTACTCATTTTGAGCATGAATACGATGAGGCGTCATTAGAAATGAATATTCCTAATCCTGAACGTGTCTATCTACAATCCATGGGAGGATTAGGTATTGAAGTAACTTTACCTACTATTCATGATTTCGCTGATGATGAAAATATTCTTATCAATCGTGCCATTCTAGAATTACCAGTAGAAGATTTCGACATCGAACAGTATCCTCCATGTGCTTCAGTACGGGCATTTATGACCGAGGAAGGTATAGATGTACCGTTACCTGATGCTCTTCTTAGTGGTTTGGGAACAAATTACAATCTAGGCACGTATGACGAAGAGAAAAAGGTTCATCGAATCGTGGTCACCAGGTTTGTACAAAGGGTAATCAATGGTCAAATAGACAATCCTGTCATGACCATTATACCAACTATTAACAGTACGGTAGCCAATAGGTCAATCATAAAAGTTGGAGATCTAGGAGAGAATCGAAGAGCAAAATTAATTATTAATTATACAACATTTTAAATTATGTGTGGTATTGTTGGATATCTAGGCACTAAACCTGCCTATCCCATCCTATTAAAAGGACTAAAAAGATTAGAATACAGAGGATATGATAGCTCTGGTGTTGCCATTATCAATAACGATGAGTTGGAGATGTTTAAGTGCAAGGGCAAGGTGGTCAATCTTGAGGGTATCGTAGATGAGAAAGCCATGACTGGCACTATTGGAATTGGCCATACTCGTTGGGCTACTCATGGTGTTCCGAATGATGTCAATGCACATCCGCATATGTCTGAAAATTCAGAACTTGCCATTATACACAATGGTATTATTGAGAACTATGGCCCACTGAAAACAGAATTGATTAAAAGGGGTTATACATTCCAAAGTGATACCGACACCGAAGTACTTATTAAACTTATTGAAGAGATTCAAAAGAAAGGTAAGTTTGACCTGTTCGAAGCGATAAGATTTGCATTAAAGGAAGTCGTTGGTGCATATGCCATGGTAGTCATCAATAAGAAAAATCCCGATCAACTAATTGCTGCTAAGATGGGCAGCCCATTGGTTGTTGGAATAGGAAAAGATAATGAATTTTTCTTCGCTTCAGATGCTACTCCTATTATTGAGTATACAAAAAATGTAGTCTATCTAGAAGATGGTGAAATAGCCATAGTCGATCGACAAAATGGATTGAAAATACGAACCATTCACAACAAAACTGTAAAGCCGTTTATTCAAGAATTAGAAATGAATCTTGAGACTCTTGAACTTGGTGGTTATCCACACTTCATGTTGAAAGAGATCTATGAACAACCACGCTCCGTAAAGGATAGTATGCGAGGTAGAATACAAGTGAACACTGGTACTGTCTCCCTAGGAGGTATGCGTGATTATTTAGATCAGATGGTGAATGCCAAACGTATTATAATCGTGGCTTGCGGTACCTCTTGGCACTCTGCATTGCTTGGAGAATATCTTATTGAAGATCTAGCTCGTATTCCGGTAGAGGTAGAATATGCTTCTGAGTTTAGATACAGAAATCCTGTTATTAATGAAGGAGATGTTGTCATCGCTATTTCTCAATCGGGAGAAACAGCAGATACATTAGCTGCCATCAAACTGGCAAAGAGTAAAGGGGCATTGATCTATGGTATTTGTAATGTCATTGGGTCAACGATAGCAAGAGAGTCACACACTGGATCATACACCCATGCAGGACCAGAGATAGGTGTTGCTTCTACCAAAGCATTTACTGCTCAGTTGACAGCACTTATGTTGATGGCGCTTGTACTAGGGAAAGAAAAGGGGACGATTGAAGCACCAACCTTCCAACGCCTTTTAGTAGGTATGGATGCACTTCCGGATAAGATCGAGAAAGTGCTTAAAACGAATGATGTCGTGTACTCTATCGCCGAAAAATTCAAAGATGTTAATAACATGCTCTACCTTGGAAGAGGAGTTAATTTCCCCGTAGCACTTGAAGGCGCATTGAAACTAAAAGAGATATCATACATTCACGCAGAAGGATATCCTGCGGCTGAAATGAAACACGGTCCTATCGCATTGATAGATGAAAATATGCCAGTTATTATTATCGCTACCAAAGATGCATCCTATGAGAAAGTAGTGAGTAACATGCAAGAGGTAAAAGCGAGAGGTGGTGTTATTATTGCCATTGTAACTGAGGGAGACACACAAGTGAAATCGATAGCCGATCATGTTATAGAAATTCCTATAACGGAGAGTATTCTTGTTCCATTCTTGTCCGTTATTCCACTACAATTATTATCGTATCACATTGCTGTGATGCGAGATTGTAACGTCGATCAACCAAGAAATCTTGCAAAGTCAGTTACTGTAGAATAACTCTCATTATCCGCAACCACAATCATATGGCTGCCATATTATTTTCTTAATAAGTGTTTTATCCCCAATGGCTGATTTAATATCTCTTTTGTCAGATGGTTTGCTGGAATACAAATGCAGCTTGAGGATTCTTGGCAGCTTGAGTAAATTTACCAAGGCAGTTATTTGTTGTTGATAATCAACCATATTAACATTGAGCTTCACAGGCCAAGTCCATGTATATGGCGATTCTCGTAATCCATTAAGATTTGCCAAATACACTTCCTCTAATGCTTTATTTTCCGATAAATCTGGAACTATCTCTATCGAATTATTGCACAAGTCCAATACTTTTAATCTCTTTAGCATAGATAATCTCGGGATAGATGACAATCTATTTTGACGTAAGAAAAGCCCTTCCAATTGAGTGAATCTATTGATCTCTGTTGGTAATCTCTCTATCAAGCAGTTATTCAACGCTAATCCAATTAACGATCGGACAATGGTCAATTCAGTTGGGAAAGATCGAAAGTCAAACTGCTCCATTCTTAAGTAGGAAAGGTTACTTAGGGAGGCCAATCTCACTGTGTCAATTACTATTTTAAGTGGTTCACGCATCGAGTCATTGACATGAATTAGCAATGGTCTTGCTGCCACATAAATGTGCTCTATATTTTTATACTTTAATATTTCCTCATTAGGGAAAATCTCGTCATCATAGTCCTTGATGTAAAGTATTTTTACCTCATCAGGATTTTGCTTATCCGCCCATTTTAGATTTTTTCTATTATTGTTTTTGAATAGTATTTTTTCTACATCAGCTACTTGACCTTCCACTGATTGTGCAATTCCGAACTGGAGTAAGAGAAATAAAATGAGTGTGCTATATCGCATCGAACGAAGGTAATAAAAAACGGCTGATTCTTTAAAGAACCAGCCGTTACTCATGTATTTTCAGGATTTAATTTCAGACTAATTATCGTACCACAACAAATCTCTCCGTCAAGCTATGTTTATTGGAGCTAATAGTCATGATATAGTTTCCGAGATCTAATTTCTCTGTATTGATTCTAAAGTTATTATCTCCTTCTGCGGCATTGATTATTTCGGTCATTACCACTCTCCCTTGCACATCAATCACTTGAATAGTCATAGGGCTTTTTTCATTGATTACAAAGTGGACATTGAGCATGTCACTCGTAGGATTTGGTGATAACAATAGGAACTTCAACTTACCATTCAATAATGCATCATTAACTTTAAGTGCCATATCATTTTCTGCTAATTCTGGCACAACCATTCCATTGGTACCGACACAGAAATTGGTGGATTGACTTGCGTTAAAATTACCGCCCGAAGCAAGCGTAGCACCACCGGCAGATAAGGTATATGATCCATTGCCGTAGCTACAGCAAATACCATCTCCATAGGTGTCATACATGGTCAGTGTATAACATCCGGCTGGCAGACATGACGTAAAATTCCTAGTAGAACCATCGGCTTGATTGCCATAAGTTCCTCCTTGGGCTACGGTCGTTCCTCCTTGTTTTATTTTCCAACTTGTCTCTTCAGGATAGTTGTCAAAAGTAATACTTAGATTCACTTCTGGTGAGCACGATCCACCACAGTCGATACCAGTCTCGTTCCCATTTTGAATACCATCATCACAGGTTGCCACTGGTGTACCTACACAGAAATTTGTAGTTTCACTCGAATTAAAACTACCACCGGAAGCCAAAGTTTGTCCCCCACCAGATAGCGTATAAGATCCATTGCCATAACTACAGCAAATACCATCGCCATATGCATCAGACATGACTAGGTCATAACATCCATTAGGGAGACATACAGAAATATTCAAAGTAGAACCATCCGTCTGGCTGGCATAAGTACCTCCTTGCGCTACGGTCGTTCCTCCTTGCTTAATTTTCCAACTAGTCTCTTCTGGGTAATTGTCAAAAGTAATACTTAGGTTCACCATGGTTCCGCTACATGCGCATGGCGCACAGGAACCACCACAATCAACACCCGTTTCTGTTCCATTTTGTATGCCATCACTACATGTTGGTCCAACATTATTTGGGTCATATCCATCCAAAGTAACTGTACTAGTGGCTCCAGGTGCTAGGTAATTTTTCAGTCCATTCCAGGAGTTACCTAATGCACCATACCAATCAGATGCCGAGTTTCCACAAGCTGCTCCTCCACCATGAAGTTGACCTATTATTCTATGGTTTTGATCAAAAAGTGGCGAACCAGAAGAACCTCCTTCGGTAGTTGTATTTCGTTCCCATGAATCTATTCGCCAGTGGGTGCCACTAGAAGTAGTAGAGTTAGAAGAATAATTCGTTTTTTGTAATGGGTCATCGTCAAAAGAAATTTTCTTTACATCGCCACTTGGATGATGGATTCCTACGGCGCTAGAAACAGCATTATTGGATCTATCCCATCCATTGTAATATGGGTTATAACTTGAAGGTACATTGGCAGATAATTCTACTAAGTGGTAGTCTGAGGTAGTACCAGAAGCTCTTTGAACCGCACCAGATATACTCTGATTGGTAGGTCCTGTAGATCCAGAACATCCACTTGTTTCATGGTTGAAATAGAATACCCAATTGCTCTCATTCGCATCACAATGAGCAGCGGTAAGAAAATACTCTTTGCCATCTTCATTGGTATTATTGATCAACGAACCAGTACACCAGGCGTTGCCACCATTTAGAATTAATGCCACACCCCTCTTTTCATTTTGCCAAGGGGCACCATCGGAGCAATTAACATTCTTATTACACGAGCCGCTCGTACCATAAGGTCCTTTATCTACAGCATCCTCTTCCCATTTATTAATGACACTTCTGTATCCGTGAATTATAGTACCTATATTTATCTGCGCTTGACCAGCTACTGAATACGGTTCGTAATACTCTATCACTACCTTATCATCGTGGATCAGTCCAACAGCAAACGAGTTGTATTCCTTGTTATTTAGGTGGGTGTAAACACCCATAAATTCGGTTCTATCTTCATTCCAAATACTCAATTCTCCCCCTTCAGGAATATTGAATTCATTGAATAAAAAATTGATGGAAGTAGCCTTCGGACAGTGGATTGCGAGTTGATAAATCTTGTCTCCTTTATCTAACTCTGTCATCAAAGCGGTCGTATAAAGGTCAATATCTACTGTTTTTTCGATGCCAAAACGATAGGGCGTTTCCTTATATCCATCCACTACTTTATCTTCTGCTTCTATGATTGCCAAGTCGAGATAGGGCGTTTCTATAATGGGTATATTGGATTGATCGATAGACTTGTTTTCCCACTGCTGTGGCTGTCCATTATGTTGAATTTGAGCGTTATAGTCGATTCCAACGAGGCACAACACCATCATTAGAAATAAGTATTTAACTTTTTTCATTTTATTATTTGGTTTTAGATTCCGACTAAGTCGGTAGTTATAATTGTTGTATAAAAAAGCTTGGTCATGGCTTTTCTTTTATCGCCTGATAATATAGGAATTTTTATTGAATTTCACAGAAGGGGGTATCCAAAAAATATTCAATACAAAATGTGGAAGACTTGATAGTAGTAGAAAAGAATTTATTACAACAACATTGGGAGTGTTTTTTTCAAACCTGAAATAAGTGCGTCCACATCCTCTTTATTGTTGTAAATAGATAGAGAAGCACGCACTGTTCCAGGTATTCCAAAATGATCCATTAAAGGTTCTGTACAATGTTGTCCTGTACGAACGGCAATACCAAGTTTATCTAACAATACACCCACATCATAAGGATGTGTGTCTCCTACTAAAAATGACACCACAGAGGTCTTGTGATCCGCCGTACCATATATTTTTAATTCGTCAATTGTTAAAAGTTCGACTGTTAAATATTCCAACAGCTTTTCTTCATGCATAATGATATCATCCCAACTATAGCTGTTTAAAAACTGAATAGCAGTGCCTAGAGCGATATTTCCCACGATATTGGGCGTTCCTGCTTCAAATTTAAAGGGTAATTCATTGTAGGTTGTCTTTTCAAAAGTGACACAGGATATCATTTCTCCACCACCAAAAAACGGAGGCATTGCATCAAGTATCTCTTCCTTGCCGTAGAGGATTCCAACTCCTGTAGGTCCATATAATTTATGTCCTGAAAAACAATAGAAATCACAATCCAGCGCTTGCACATCCACGGGAAGGTGCGCTACTGCTTGGGCACCGTCGATAAGTACTTTTGCGTCTACTTGGTGTGCTTTTTCAATAATTGTTTTTATATCATTGATCGTGCCTAATGAATTGGAAATATGATTTACGGCTACGATTTTAGTCTTGTCGGTAATAAGGTGTTTTAATTCTGATAATACCAATTCTCCTTTCTCGTTAAAAGGAATGATTCTTATCGTTGCCCCTTTCTCTTCACATATCATTTGCCAAGGCACGATATTGGAATGATGTTCTAAGCCTGAAAGCAGTACTTCATCTCCGGGCTGTAGTACTTTTCGTCCATAACTATAAGCTACTAGATTGATAGCAGCTGTCGTTCCAGAAGTAAAAATAATCTCTTGTGTTCGTTTTGCATTTAAGAAGGATCTGACAAGCTCTCTTGTATTCTCCATCGCCTCGGTTGCTTTCATGCTAAGGCTATGCACTCCACGGTGGACATTGCTATTGTACGTCTTGTAGTACGCATCAATGGCATCTAACACCATGATAGGTTTTTGAGTTGTTGCAGCATTATCCAGATAGATTAATGGATTTCCATTTACTGTCTCCGTCAGTAATGGAAATTCTTTTCGTACTTGTTCAATCATCAATACAAAGGTATGGTTTTTTATATGCTTGTCTTTAAAAATTGATCGTAATATGACGGAACACTTCTACTCTTGTTTATTTCTTTCAAAGCATCGCATTATCTAGAGTCTGGGGTTGAAATTCCGCCTTCGCTTGTCGGCCTCTCGGCTACCCTCAAGAACCTTTATTGTATCATTTATTCCACAGCCCAATATGTCATTAAAGCATCATAGCATTCAATCCGTATCCCACCAAGTCATTTAAGCATTATAGCATTCAATCCGCATCCCAATCAGCCATTTAAGCATTATAGCATTCAATTCGCATCCCAATCAGCCATTCAAGCATTGTAACATTCAAAACCTACCCTACCATTTTGCTCGGGTCTACCCATAGGTCAAACTCTTGCTCTGTGAGATACCCAAGGTTAAGTGCCTCTTCTTTCAAAGTTGTTCCATTTTTATGTGCTGTTTTGGCTATTTTAGCGGCTTTTTCGTAACCAATATGAGTATTTAGTGCAGTGACCAACATCAATGAGTTCTTCAAGTTTTTATCCAACACGGCGTAGTTCGGTTCAATACCTATAGCACAATTTACGTTAAAAGAATGACAAGCATCAGCGAGTAAGTTTGCACTTTGCAATATATTGGCTGCCATTACTGGTTTGAAAACATTGAGTTCGTATTGACCTTGCGCACCTCCGATAGTAATTGCCATGTCATTTCCTATCACTTGAGCACAAACCATTGTAATGGCTTCATTTTGTGTAGGATTTACTTTTCCTGGCATGATGGATGATCCTGGCTCGTTGGCTGGGATGGATATTTCACCTATTCCGGATCTAGGGCCAGATGCGAGCATTCGTATATCATTGGCTATTTTATTAAGTGATACTGCCAATACTTTCAAAGCGCCATGCGATTCTACTATAGCATCATGGGCTGCCAACGCTTCAAATTTATTTTCGGCTGTCACGAATGGCAAACCAGTAAACTCAGCGATTTTCTGGGCGACCATTTCAGCATATCCTTTTGGAGTATTCAACCCAGTTCCCACTGCGGTTCCACCAAGTGCTATTTCAGAAAGGTGTGCTAGCGTATGTTTCACTGCTCGAATTCCGTGTGACAATTGCGAAGCATATCCAGAAAATTCTTGCCCTAATGTTAGCGGTGTGGCATCCATCAAATGGGTTCTCCCTATTTTTACAATTTCTTTAAAGTCTTCCGCTTTTTTTGCAAGAGTTCGTTGTAATTCTTCTACTGCAGGAAGTGTTTTTTCAACGATGGTTTTATACACAGCAATATGCATTCCAGTGGGGAATGTATCATTAGACGATTGCGATTTATTTACGTCATCATTTGGATGGATGGTTTTCTTATCATCTGTAAGACTACCGCCAGTGAGAACATGTGCTCTATTGGCTATTACTTCATTGACATTCATATTAGATTGCGTACCGGATCCTGTTTGCCAAATAACTAACGGAAATTGGTCATCATGCTTACCTTCCAGTATTTCATCACATACTGTTGCAATTAGATCACGTTTTTCATTTGGGAAATCAGTTAATGCGGCATTGGTATATGCAGCTGCTTTTTTAAGATACGCAAACCCTTTGATGATTTCAAGAGGCATCGACCCTGATGGTCCTATTTTAAAATTATTTCGTGATCGCTCAGTTTGAGCACCCCAATATTTTTCCGAAGGAACTTTTACTTCCCCCATTGTGTCTTTTTCTATTCTATAGTCCATAACCATTCTCTTTTATTTTTCTTATTTTTTATCCCCTAACAAATAAGCTAGATTATCTAAAGGTCTAGCGATTACTGCCTTGTTGTCTCTAACTATTATTGGTCTTTCGATGAGTTTTGGATTCTCAATCATAATCGTGATCCACTCTTCGTCTGTGAATTTTTTTCCTTTGAATTTCTCTTTATAAATCTGCTCTCCTTTGCGGATTATATCTAATGGTTTCATGTTTAGTTTTACCAAAACATTCGTGAGTTCTTCTTCTGTAGGGACATCATTAAGATACTTTATTACTTCAAAATCTTGACCTTTTTCTTCAAGATAATTTAGTGCTTGTCGACTCTTACTACATCTAGGGTTGTGATATATTTTAATCATACTTATAGTTTATTAATTTTTCTTAGCCCCCGAACCTGCTTGCATCAAAAAGCTTTTAAGAAACCGTCTATCTCCCCGTCCATAACAGCATCAATATTGGAGGTTTCATGTTGTGTACGGTTGTCTTTTACCAGTTTATAGGGTTGCATTACGTAGGATCTTATTTGTGATCCCCATTCAATTTTTTTCTTGCTCGCTTCGATATCGGCACGGGCTTCATTTTTCTTTGCCATTTCTAATTCGTAGAGTTGTGACTTTAGCAGTTGCATCGCCTTGTGTTTATTCTCTAACTGACTTCTAGTTTCACTATTTTCAACTACTATCCCTGTGGGGGCATGTTTTAGCCTCACGGCTGTCTCTATTTTGTTGACTCCTTGCCCTCCGGCACCACCTGAACGGAAAGTATCCCAACTGATGGTTGAAGGGTCTACTTCTATCTGTATTGTTTCATCTACGAGCGGATATACATATACCGAGGCGAAGGAAGTATGTCTCTTGGCATTAGAGTCAAATGGAGATATTCTCACCAATCGATGCACACCATTTTCACCTTTGAGGTATCCAAAAGCAAACTCACCTTCAAATTCTAATGTCACAGTTTTTATACCTGCCACATCACCATCTTGTGAGTCAAGCACTTTTATCTTGTATCCGTTTTTTTCTCCCCACATGACATACATTCGGCTGAGCATACTAGCCCAGTCGCAACTCTCAGTACCTCCAGCACCAGCAGTAATTTGCAAGATGGCATTCAAGGCGTCTTCCTCTGAACTTAGCATGTTCTTAAACTCCAATTCCTCTAAAAGCGTTAGACTTTCCTCATACGCTTTGTCCACTTCTTGAGGTTCTACCTCTCCTTCTTTGGCAAATTCGTATAGGACGTCTAGGTCTTCTACTTTTTCTTTTAGCTTTGAAAATGTGTCTGTCCAGAATTTAATATTCCTGATTTGACGCATGATACCTTCTGCTTTCTTAGAATCATTCCAGAAATTGGGGTCATGGATTTGTTTTTCTTCCTCTGCGATTCGCTCCAGCTTCAGGTCGATGTCAAAGATACTCCCTTAACGCATCTAGCTTCGTGTTTAGGGACTTTATTTGTTCTACATTGATCATGATGCAAAGGTATTATTTTTAGGTGTCTGATGATTAAATGATGATTGTTTTTTTATCAAAAAAAAATACCCTTAATCTGCTTTCCTATGTGTTGTTTGTCAAATTATAAAAATGGTTTTGCGTGAATTTAAAGCAGATTGTATCACCAGATACATGGAAAAATCATTCTAAAACCAATCCCACCGTTACCCCAAAAAAAACACTTACTTTTGCACACATGAAGATTACAGTAATAAAATCAAAGATACACCGTGCGAGTGTGACGGAAGCAGATCTAAACTACATAGGAAGTATCACCATCGACCAAGACTTACTAGATGCATCAAACATTCTAGAAGGTGAAAAAGTACAAATTGTCAACGTTAATAATGGCGAGCGTATTGAAACATATGTAATTCCTGCTGAGAGTGGATCTGGAAAAATATGTCTTAATGGAGCCGCTGCTCGTCGTGTTGCCGTGGGTGACATCCTTATCATCATGGCATACGCACAGATGGATTTTGAAGAAGCTAAAACTTTCAAACCTTCTCTTGCTTTCCCAGACACGAAGACCAATTTATTGAAGAAATAAACATTGTGGTAAAGAAGATACTTAATTCTCTTAAGATCATCTTGCCAATTGGGCTAGCTGTTTATTTTTTCTGGACCACCTTCGATAATCCTGAGACGAAAGAAGAAATTTTTACTTCCTTCAAGGAGGTGAATTATTTTTATATTTTCCTTACGCTTGTGATTGTGTTGATTAGTCATTTAAGCAGGGCGTATCGATGGCGATTTTTATTAAAACCATTGGGATATGAAACGAAATTTTCAAACTCCTTTTACGCTATCATGATTGGGTATGTGGTGAATATGATTATTCCAAGAGCCGGAGAAATAAGTCGGGCTGCCTTTTTCAGTCGGTTTGAAAAAATCCCTACCGAAAAGACTTTTGGCACAATCGCTGCCGAACGTGTGGTGGATCTTTTTGCTCTCGCTACCATCACCTTTGTCACTTTCTACATAGAGCGTGATACTGCATGGAAGGCTGCAATGGAACTTTATGAAAGCAATAAAAAATCACAAAAAGCGCCCTTTTATGAAAATCCCTGGCCTTGGGTAGTGTTGGCTATATTTGCTGCCGGTGCAATATTCGTCCTTCGAAGCCCCAAAATAAAACTAAAGATTCAGGGATTAATTTCGGGGTTGATTGAAGGTTTGCTGAGTATTGTTAAGACCAAGTACAAGTGGCAATACTTACTTCATACGATTTTCATATGGGGTTGCTACGTCTTTATGTTTTACCTGCCGTTTCTCGGGCTTGAATCCACAAAGGATATTGGAATTAATACCATTCTTGTTGCCTTTGTGTTTAGTGCTTTTGCTATTGTGCTTACACCGGGAGGCACGGGCTCTTTCCACAAAGCTGTAGGTCTTGCTATCGGGCTATACGGATACAGTGTAGCGACTGGCGAGGCACTGGGGCTAATCATTTGGGTGGCCCAAGCGATTTTTTATATTGTGATAGGATTAGTTTCACTATATTTGATTAATAAAACGAATGAAGATTACGATGGACACTCCCCCACAGTTTCTTAAAAAAATATTGTCACAAGATCAAGCTTTAGCACAAATCAAAGCATGGAAAAATGATGGAGAAAAAATTGTGTTCACCAATGGGGTTTTTGATATCCTGCACCCAGGTCATGTCACCTATCTCGAGGATGCTGCTTCGCGTGGAGATCATTTAATTATAGGTCTTAATGGCGATAAATCCGTCAAAAATCTTGGGAAAGGAGATGATCGACCGATAAATAATGAACAAAATAGAGCAATAATGCTGAGTGCTTTATCGAGTACTTCTATGATTGTTCTTTTTAATGACGATACTCCTCTATCGCTTATCAAGTTGTTGCAACCAGATGTACTCATTAAAGGTGGAGATTATGAAGTGTCTGCAAAAAATGGAAGTGATAAGTACATTGTAGGTTCTGAGGAAATGAAAACTTGGGGTGGAGTAGCTTACTCCATTGACTTTTTACCGGGTCATTCTACAACTAGCATTATTCGAAAAATAAAAGGGGGAAATGGCAAAGACTAAAAAAGCATTTTTCTGTAAAAGTTGTGGCAACGAAACACCAAAGTGGTTAGGGCAATGCCCTTCTTGCCAAGAATGGAACACCCTGATAGAAGAGATCGTTGTTAGAGAAAAAGACAAAAGGCAAAGAACAAGTTTTTTAGAAAATACAAACAAAGTTCCTGTCCCAATCAATGAGGTAAATTCTTTGGATGTACCAAGAATGAAAATGCCAGGAAAAGAATTCAACAGAGTGCTTGGTGGTGGACTTGTACCCGGATCATTGGTCTTATTGGGTGGTGAACCAGGGATAGGTAAGTCCACCTTACTACTTCAGGTAGCCATGAAACTTACCAATCGGAAAATATTATACGTCTCTGGAGAAGAGAGTTTACAACAAATAAAATTACGAGGTGAACGGTTGGGAAAACTCAATGAAAAATGTCTTTTATTGACGGAGACATCTACCCAAAAGATTTTCTCACAAATAGAAAACGTAAAACCTGAAGTCATTATCATTGATTCTATTCAGACACTTTTTTCTGCGCATATAGATTCTGCACCTGGTAGTATCTCGCAAATAAGAGAATGTGCGGGTGAAATGTTACGCTATGCAAAGGAGACCAATGTTCCTGTTATTCTGGTAGGTCACATCACCAAGGATGGGAATATTGCTGGACCAAAAATATTGGAGCATATGGTGGATACAGTCATCTATTTTGAGGGTGATAGAAATCATACTTATCGTCTTCTTCGAGCGATTAAAAACAGGTTTGGATCTACTAACGAACTCGGCATTTTCGAAATGACTGGGGCTGGACTAAAAGAAGTAACTGATCCATCAAAGGTGTTGACTTCTAACTACGAAGAGGATTTTTCGGGGGTGGTGCCGGGCTGTGTTATCGAAGGCTTACGACCGATGATGATAGAAGTTCAAAGCTTGGTCAGCCCAGCAGTTTATGGGAATCCGCAACGGTCTGCCACGGGGTTTGACCTTAGACGTTTGAATATGCTTTTGGCAGTATTGGAAAAGCGTTGTGGTTTTAAGCTAGGCATAAAAGATGTGTTTCTCAACATGGCTGGTGGCATAAAGGTAGAGGATCCGGGATTAGATCTTGCCGTAGTCATTGCTATTCTATCTTCTTACACAGATATTGCTTTGGAAAAAGGGATATGTTTCGCCGCTGAGATTGGGTTGAGTGGTGAGGTAAGACCAGTTACAAAGTTGGATCAACGGCTGGCAGAAGCAGAAAAACTAGGATATAAAAAGATATTTATATCTAAATATTCCTCTATCAAACCTCAGGATTACAAAAATATTGAAGTTATAAAGGAAGGGAAAATTGAAGATGTATTTCGATTGCTCTTTGGTTAACGCACTCGAATAATATTCTTCAAATCTACAAAAGGTTTTTTCTTCCATTTGAAAACTAGGTGCGCCATAGCTACAACATCTTCTTCACAGTAATCACGTATGCCTATGTAATCTTTCTCTTCATAAAATAATCGTGCTACGTCGGAGCCATCCACCGCTTGCTTGGGTGAAGGAATATCAAAAATATGGGTTAGTAGATCGAGAGAAGTATAATGTTTATAGTCTCCAAATTTCCAAAGATTCATGGTATCCAGATGACTTACCTCCCACGGTTTTTTCCCCGCTAAATCCAAACAATAAGGCAAGTCCATTTGTTGAATTAGATATCGCCTTGCTAAGAAAGGGAAGTCAAACTCTTTGCCATTATGGGCGCACAGATATTTATTTTCATCATAGAAAAAATCAGCCAATAGATTTGAGAATTCCTGAAGAATTGATTTTTCGTTATCGCCATAAAATGATTTTACTCGCAGCTCATCATCCTCAGGAAAATAAAACGCTGCGGTGATACATACCACTTTCCCGAATTCAGCAAGGATACCAGCCTTTTCATAACTCTCTTCAATGGTGATCCCTTCACGCTCGATTTGCCAACGCATTTTTTTTTCCCAAAGGCTTTGTACCCGATCCGTTAAATCGGAATAACGGTACACTTCAGGTACGGTTTCGATATCAATAAATAATATCTGATGGAGAGAAATATGATTCAACATAATAGCAGATTTCCCCGCTAATGTAATCATTTTTTATCAGACAAGAATGAGAGTACTTCACCGACCACAAAAATACTCCCTATCACCAACACCATATCTTTGGGGATAGCGTCTTTTATGGCAAAACCATAAGCTTTCTCTACAGATGGGTAGATTGATCCTTTCAATGAATAATACTCTGCTTCTTCTTTTAGAGAATGTGCGGACCTTCCTCTAGGTATCTCTGCCTTGCAATAGTAATAGACCGCATCTTTAGGTAATTCGCTTAGCACAGCACCACTATCCTTATCCTCTACCATGCCTATAACGATTCGCAACGTGTCGTATTCATACTTCTCCAAACTTTCTATCATTGCCATGATGCCATGCCCATTATGGGCGGAATCAAGAATAACAATTGGTTTTTCATTGACCTGTTGCCAACGTCCAATAAAACTTGTGTTTTTACATACATTAGAAATGCCATCCACTATACTTTTTTCAGAAATATTCCAATTTAAGTCCTGTAGGGTATTGATTGTAGAAACGGCGGTGGCTATGTTCTCTTGCTGAAAAATTGATTTTGTATTCACTTCTTCAAGGGCAGGAGACATGTGAATCTCCGCATCTTTCTCTTCTGCGACGGCATAGATCATTTCTAGGGCATTGACATCCATTTCTCCAACGACTACTGGGGTTTCGCTCTTTATGATTCCCGCTTTTTCAATTGCTATGGCCTCAATATCCTCCCCTAGAAATTGTGTGTGATCCAGACCAATATTGGTGATAACACTGACTAAAGGCTGTATGATATTTGTAGTGTCTAAGCGCCCACCCATACCGGTCTCTATGATGGCGATATCTACTTCTTGTTGTTTGAAGTATGCAAATGCCATGAGTACAGTGAGTTCAAAAAATGATGGTGCCAGTGCTAGTTTCATGGCTTTATAGTCTTCTACGAACTGACTAACAAAAGCCTTTTCAACCATCATTCCATTGATCTTTATTCGTTCCCGAAAATCAAAATAATGAGGCGAACAATGTAGTCCTACTTTGAATCCATTTTCTTGAAGAATGGAAGCGATATAATGTGCTGTTGACCCTTTTCCATTGGTTCCAGCGATATGTACCGATGGAAAATCATTTTGTGGATTTCCTAAGGCCTCTGCCAAGGCTATACTTGTCTTTAGATTTGCCTTATATGCAGCTTTTCCTTCACGCTGATACATTGGTAGTTGTTGGTACAACCATTCTAGCGTTTGGCTATAGTCCATTATTCAGAAATTATTTCAATTGAAAATTAAAAGTTAGTGTACCTTTCTGTTGAACACTGGAAGAAGGATCGACATTGAATTTCGCAGCTTTGGCGGCTTTTTTTGCGAGGTTAATTAAATGCATGCTAGTGGAAGTAGAACCTCTAGGTTTATACCGAGCGTCTATGACTCGTCCATTTGTACCCACCACAATTTCTATTACAATAATACCATCTTCCTTGGGTTTTTCTGTTACAATGGCACCACCTAGATAATTTCTACCACTAAGACTCCAACTGTTTCCCCCTGTTCCGAAAACCCCTTTTCCTGATGGTGAACCATCTTCTTTCCCAGCGCTTCCTGGCTTATCGGCATCTCCTTTTGTGCCACCACCTGAAGGGGTGCTCCACATATCATTGAGTGCATTCTGCAGATCTTCACTTGGTTTTGGATCTGGCTTTGGTTGTTCTTTTGGGGGATCAACTTTTGGCTTATTAGGTTTAGGCTTAGTAGTTTCTTTCGGTTTAGTTACGGCGATAGCACTTTCATCTTGTGTTGCTACTTCTTCTTGTAACACCTCCTGCTCCACGACTGGTTCGGGTTCAGTATTTGCTGGAGGAACGATATCCTCTTGTTCTTGCTGAACGGGACTAGGATCATCATCTCCAGACCCTTCATCTACCCAACCAAGCATAATAGAAGCTGATTCTTCTTCAGGCAATGGGTCAGGTTGCGTCAACCCAGTCATTGTAAAAAACAATAACAACAACAGGTGAAAGATCACCGTTCCAATTATGCCCGCTCGTTTGTTACTTTTATCTTCCAACTTACTCTGGTTTTGTCGCTACTACTATTTTCCATTTATTTCTTTTCGCTATTCCAAGAACTTCCACCATATAGCCCGAAGGTACAGATTTATCAATTCTTAAAATAATGCTTTTGTCTTTTTTGGGCTCCAGTGCAATTTTCAAGGCACTTTCAATTTCGTTTACTCCTATGATTTTATTTCCCACAGAATATACTAAATCTGAACCTATACGTAAGGAAACAGACTGATTTTCTTTGGATTTATTCTTGCCATTTGGCAAATCCACAGGCAATGAATACGGACTTACCATGGTACTCAATATGATAAAAAATATCAAAAGCAAAAACACTAAATCTGTCATTGAAGACATATTGAATGCTGGATTAACCTTATTTCTGGATCTTAAATTCATATGTAATATTTAAGCTGGTTCTTCTAATAGATCAATAAAATCTTCCGAAGCAGCTTCCAGAGTATGAACTACTTTATCCACTTTACTAACCAATGTATTGTATGCGATGTAAGCAATAATTCCAATAATTAGACCTGCCACTGTGGTTACCATAGCTTGCATAATACCGCCTGATAACTTTTGAATCTCCACACCATTGGCACTTATCATCATCTGGTGAAAAGTGACTATCATACCAATCACTGTCCCAAGAAATCCGATCATCGGCGCAGCACCAGCTACGGTAGCAAGGGTATTTAATCCTCTCTCCATTTTGAATATCTCTAACTTTCCAACATTTTCAATCGAAGCACTTATCTCACTTGTGGGCTTTCCAATTCTTGATACTCCTTTTCCTATCATTCTAGACAGAGGATTATCATTCTGCTTGCATAAGTCGATGGCTGTTTCCATTTTACCTTCAAAGATGTAGTCCTTTATTCTATTCATAAAATCTTTTTCAATACGAGAAGCTTTAGTGATTGCAATAAATCTTTCGATAAAAATATACACTGCTATAATGGAGAGTATAGCTAACGGAATCATAATATACCATCCACCATTGACTATCATTTCAAGAATGTTAATCGTCTTCGTACCTTCGCCTTCTACAAGTAAATCAGTAGCAACATTTGTACTATCTCCCGCTACGGTTAGTTGTAACCAAATCAATAAATTCATTTTTTCCTTTTGTGATTAACGTGTTATTTTTAATATTATTAGGGATTATTAGTCTTCTTTAATGCTTTAACTAAATAATAACATAAGGAAGTGATCCCAATTCGACTTCTAACATCTCATCTATTCCTTACAGAAAGCATGCACATTGAAACATACTGCTTTTAAGAGTGTGATTTAGTTTCTTCCGAACGTATGAAGGTAAGCTATAGAATATGACAACCTGGATAGTCCACTCAGACTTTTAAACCCTATAATGTCAATTGAGTTGAATAAGTTAAAGGGCTCTTAATGCATTAAAATATATACTCCAGCACCAGCTAAATAACCAACAAGAGCGTAGAGGGAGATTTTTTTAATATACCAAAAGAAGTTTATTTTCTCTAATCCCATGGCAGCTACACCAGCAGCTGACCCGATAATCAATGCACTACCGCCTGTTCCTGCACAATAAGCTAAGAATTGCCAAAACACCCCGTTGGCAGCAAAGTCTCCAGTTTCAGTCACTGCATACATACCTTGCGCCGCAGCAACAAGAGGCACATTATCCACAATAGCACTCAAAAGTCCGATAGTTACATTAATTAAATAAATATCCCCACTAAATACTTTATCTAGTCCACCAGCTAATTTAGCCAAGTGACCTACTTCTTGTAACGCAGCTACTGCCATCAAAATTCCTAAGAAGAATAACACACTTGCTGTATCAATTTTCCTCAATACTCCTACTACCGAGAGATGGTTCTTATCTTCTGTGTTTTTTGACCGATGAAGCAGTTCCGTTACTGCCCATAAGGCGCCCAAACTCAACATCATACCCATGAAAGGTGGTAGATGAGTGACCGTCTTGAAGACAGGGACAAACAGTAGTCCAAGTAGTCCAAGGAAAAAAACCATATTTCTCTCACGCTCTGTTGTGGGATTAGAAAAATGTTCATCCGTTTCATTAAATTTCGGACGCACAACTACTCCTTTAACAAAAAAGGTTGCCAAAACTAGTGGGACAATGGTAGCGACAAAACTTGGCAGAATTAGTTCTTTTACAATAACTAAGGTTTCTGGCAACTGACCTTTGATCCATAACATGGTAGTAGTTACATCACCAATGGGTGACCAAGCACCACCTGCATTGGCAGCAATCACCACAAATCCTGCAAAAAACCATCGTGTTTTTTGATCTGTAATAAGCTTTCGCAACAGCGATATCATAACAATAGTAGTGGTAAGATTATCCAATGCTGCAGAAAAGAAGAAAGTTAGGATGGAAATAATCCAAAGCAGCTTAACTTTGTTGCTGGTGGTAATCCTGTCTGTAATTACTGAAAATCCTTCATGGGCATCTATCAACTCAACGATGGTCATAGCTCCGATTAAGAAGAATAAGATATTTGCGATATCAAATAGATGGTGGCTCAATCCATGCTCAAGATACTCTCTTATCATCGGCATGCTGCCTTCACCATGCTCTCCTCCATGGGCAGCTTCCTTTACCACATGTTCTTCCATGAAGTTAAGGACATTCTTGGTTTGATCTGGCAGAGCTTCTTTATTCTCATTGTTTTGATATTCCTCAACCAATTCAGTAGGGGTGTCATGATGATTAATCCCTAGGAATTCAGCTGGATTTAAGGCGTACAGACCCCAACAGAGCATCCCAATAAGCAGAGCTGAGGCTGCTTTATCAATATGTACGGTATGTTCAAAGGCTATAAATAAATAACCTACTACGAATATTATGAGCATTACTAATTCCATGGTCTATGATAGTTTATTAAGTGCTATTTCTAATCCTTTTTTTGATAACCCGACGTTATCTTTAATTTCATCTTTCACCTCTTTTAAGGCATTACGAATAATGGTTGAGGTATCTTTAAATATTACTTCGTCTGATAGTTCTAGATCATCCGTGCTCATCAGATAGGCAAAAACGCGTGCCATACCGCAGTTTGCAATAAAGTCTGGAATAACAGCGATATGATTATCTGCAAAATCACCTGTGGGACCTAAGAAAATTTCGGGATCCTTAAATGGGACATTTGCACCACAAGATATCACTTCGATACCGGTGGCTATCATTCTATCCACTTGTTCTTTTGTTATTAATCTTGATGCTGCGCAAGGTAAAAACACCTCAGCTTCTACATCCCATATTTTTTCATTCACTTCATCAAAAGACAACATTTCAGAGTGATGCAATGCATTTCCATCTTTCTCTATAAACATAGTTCTTATCTCTTCAAAAGAAAAGCCTTCTGGATTAATCAATCCACCAACTCGGTCAATGATACCGACAATTTTTGCTCCATCTTGTGCTAGATAGTATGCGGCGGCGGCACCTACATTACCCCATCCTTGAACGACCACTCTCTTTCCTTTTAAATCTCCACCCCATAGATCATAATAATGCTTCACAGACTCGGCTACACCATATCCGGTAATCATATCTGCTACTTTGTATTTTTTGCTAAGGTCTGGGGAGAATTTTTCTTCTTCGATAACTTTTACTACACCCATTCTTAATTTGCCAATACGCTTTATCATCTGCGCATCATTGGGCTGAAAATGTCCGTTGAAAACTCCCTCTTGTGGATGCCAAACACCTGTCTCTTCAATCATAGGTATCACCTCATGAATTTCATCCACATTAAGATCTCCACCTGTACCATAATAGCTTTTTAGCAGTGGACTAACTGCTTTAAACCAACGTTGTAGTACTCCTTTTTTACGAGGGTCACTCGGATCAAAATTTATTCCTGATTTAGCACCACCGATAGCTGGACCAGATACAGAGAATTTTATTTCCATGGTCTTTGCCAATGATTCTACCTCCCGTTTATCAAGTCCTACCCGCATCCTTGTGCCACCACCAGCAGCACCACCACGAAGTGAATTTATTACTACCCACCCTTCTGCTTCCGTCTCAGAATCATTCCATTCAAAAACTATTTCCGGTGTCTTATTTTCGTACTTTTTTAATAACTCGAACATTGATTTTTTACTCTTTTTGTAGCTTATTAGTCTTTTTTATTACCTAAAAATAATGTTGCGAATATAGTTTAAAATTATGGGTTATGAATAACACCGCTACAATGATTATCAGAAGCGCCCGTGACTGAACTTAGCACGTTATTTTTATTCTCTACACGAAGCACACCAAGGAAAGCAAATATTAAAGCTTCTTTATACTCAACGAGTATCGGATCAGGTATTATGATTTCCAAATTGCAATGTTGCCTTAATCTAGAGATAAAGAAATCATTGAAAGCTCCGCCACCTGTGACAAGAATTTTTCCTTGTGTTTTTTGCTTTGTCGCATTAGAAATTTGTATGGAAACATGCTCGACTACCGTTCGCAAAACATCCTGAGTAAGTATTCGCTTTTCATTCAATAAATTTTTAAATGAACTATTATACCATTCTACTCCCAGAGATTTAGGGGGTGGTTTTTGATAATACGCTAGGCTGTTTAGCTTTTCTAATAATTCGATATTAATCAACCCTTCTTTAGCCATCTGTCCGCCTTGGTCGTATTCCTTGCCAACTGATCTTGCCAACTCATTGAGTGGCATGTTCATTGGGCAGATATCAAATGCCATTCTTCTATCATTCTCTTGGTAGGATATATTGGAAAAACCACCCAAATTAAGACAGTAATCATATTCCGAGAAGAGAAGTAGATCTCCTATTGGTACTAAGGGAGCACCTTGTCCTCCAAGCTTTACATCTTTTGATCTGAAATCATTGATTACTTTCATGTGAGTAATTCTCGCCATGGATTCGCCACTTCCAATTTGCAAGGTGATACCAATGTCAGGCTGATGAAAAACTGTATGACCATGGGATGAGATAAAGTCAGGTATAATTTGATACTCTTGGCAGAAACTTTGTATTAATCGTCCGTAATACTCGCCTAATTCCTTATGAATTTCAATGAGGTACTGCTCGTTGACTTGTGTTATATTCCTCAATAAATCTTGCCATTTTTGGGTATATTTATAGGTTTTTGCAAACCGTATTTTGAATGTCCATTCATTTTCGTACTCAAACTCACAAAATGCTAAATCAACACCATCCAAAGATGTACCTGACATCAATCCAATTACACTATACTTTTTATACATGGGACATTTCTATAAATTTCAATATTCAAAGTTAACCGCAATTAACTTGATGAGATGCCGAAAGAATAGAATTATGAAAAACTAGGTGTTTGTAGGAAATAATAGAAGAATAACATACTTTTGCAGTTGTTATAAATAGGAAGATTATTATGGATTTTAGTTTATCAGAAGAACAGTTAGCTGTTAGGGATGCGGCAAGAGATTTTGCTCAGAATGTACTTTTACCGGGGGTGATAGAACGAGATGAGAAACAGAAATTTGCGGAAGAAGAAGTAAAGCAATTGGCTGAACTTGGCTTTTTGGGTATGATGGTAGATCCAAAATATGGTGGAAGTGGAATGGATGCCGTGTCTTACGTATTGGCAATGGAAGAACTTTCCAAGGTAGATGCTTCAGTTTCTGTATTGGTTTCCGTAAATAATTCTTTGGTTTGTTGGGGGTTGGAGATGTATGGCACGGAAGAACAAAAACAAAAGTATCTTGTTCCTTTAGCTAAAGGAGAAAAAATTGGCGCTTTCTGTTTAAGTGAACCAGAGGCCGGTTCAGATGCTACTTCCCAAAGTACTACCGCTGTAAGAGATGGTGACCATTATATCATTAATGGTACAAAAAACTGGATTACCAATGGTGGCACGGCTTCTATATATCTGGTAATCGCTCAAACCGACCCTGAAAAGAAACACAAAGGCATCAACGCTTTCATTGTTGAGCGAGGTATGGAAGGGTTCATTGTAGGTCCTAAGGAGAATAAACTTGGAATTCGTGGATCGGACACACATACTTTGATGTTTCAAGACGTTCGTGTACCGGTAGAGAACAGAATTGGAGAAGATGGTTTTGGATTTAAATTCGCTATGAAAACCATAGCTGGCGGAAGGATTGGCATTGCTTCACAAGCACTGGGTATTGCGGCAGGAGCCTATGAGTTAGCTTTAGCATATTCTAAAGAAAGAAAAGCTTTTGGTAAAGAAATTAGCAAACACCAAATTATTGCTTTTAAATTGGCTGATATGGCTACCGAAATTGAATTAAGTCGATTGTTATGTCTTAAAGCTGCATGGCTAAAAGATAATGGAAAAGACTACAATATGGCTGGATCAATGGCTAAGGTATTTGCATCTGAAACGGCTATGAAAACTACCGTTGAAGCGGTTCAAATACATGGCGGATATGGATTCGTAAAAGAATATCATGTAGAGCGATTAATGAGAGATGCTAAAATCACTCAGATATATGAAGGTACTTCGGAAGTGAATAGAATAGTGATTTCTAGAGGAATATTGAGAGACTAATTCTAAACTAAAGAAGTGGTCGCAAAACTTCAAGCTTTATCCCTCTCGATCCTTTTAAAAGAATAAGTTTGTCTTTTAATGAAAGACCGGGAATTTTTTCTTGCGCTATGGCTGTATTTTCATAACAAAAAAACCCCTCTCTAGGTTTGAAAATCGCCATGTACTCCTTTCCTATAAAAACCCCATTAAGCTTATTTTCAACAGCCATACTGTAAATATTCTGATGTTCTTCATGAGAATCTTCGCCTAATTCAAGCATATCCCCAAGAATAAAAAATTTATCATCGCTTTCCATAGATATCAGATTCTCTAACGCCACCTCAACACTTGATGGATTTGCATTATATGCATCCATGATAAGTGTATTCCTTTCTGTTCTTACTATTTGGGACCTGTTATTAGCAGGAGTATAATCTTCTAGAGCAGCTTGTATTTCATTCGGACTGATACTGAAGTGGGCTCCAATAGCAATAGCTGCCATTATATTTTCATAGTTATACTTACCTATCAAATTGGTTCTGATTTTTAGCGTATGGTCAATCCACAATACATTCAACAATGGTGTTTGTGATAAATACTTTCCATGTACACCTTCCTCAGTCTGTGAGTTATATATCTTTCGCTTATGGTTCTTAGAACGCTCCATCAACAATTCGTCATTGCCATTAACAAAGAGCAGTTCTTTATCTTTTTTTATTGCCTTATAAAGCTCTAGTTTGGCTTGTATCACCTTATCAAAACCACCGAACTCACCTAAGTGGGCTCTTCCGATATTAGTAATCAAACCATGATTTGGCTTGGCAATATCACATAGAAACTCAATCTCACCCACATGATTTGCTCCCATTTCGATAATTGCTATTTCATGGGTTTCATTTATCCGCAAAAGAGTAAGCGGCACACCTATATGATTGTTGAAATTACCTATGGTTGCAAGGCAATTATATTTTCTTTTTAAAACAGAGTGTACGAGCTCCTTGGTGGTTGTCTTACCATTACTACCTGTTAATCCAAGAATTGTTATTGACAATTGGCTTCTATGATATTTAGCAAGGTCTTGAAGTGTTGTTAAAACATCCTTCACCAATATCGTTCTATCATTTTCTAAATACTGAGCCTCATCGATAATCGCATAGGCTGCGCCTTTGTTTAATGCATCCAATGCAAATTTATTTCCATTGAAGTTCTCTCCCTTTAGGGCAAAAAACATAGCCCCCTCACTAATATTCCTACTATCCGTAGTAATTAGTGGATACTTTTTAAAAATATTATAAATACTCTCTATATTCATTCGACAAAGAAAAAAAGTCCCTCATGAAAACATGAGGGACTTTAAAATATTTTGTAATAACTAATGGTTAATAATCCGCGCCTAGTCCTCTTGGGCTACCAATTCTATCCATTGCACAACGGAATCCAATAGTGGCATTGGCATGTCTTTCATCAAGATGTCTTCTTGCTGACGGAACTAAATAATAAGCTCTATCTCTCCATGAACCTCCTTTGTATACTCTTGATCGATCACTCACAAGCGTTACAATACCCCAGTCATACATCAAGTTACCCTCTACTTCCTCTTGGTCATAGTAAATACTTGACGCTTTGTCACCATCAAGGTGATTGATATAATCAGCTTCTCTGTAGTTTCGTCTATCGATATTCTCTTCTACTGTAACATCTCTCCACTTCATACTTCCAGGTTCGCTTTCTAAATAATCAGAAATACCATCAATTAATTTTGCGGCAATCTCTACATCACTAGCCTTTATGAACTCTATTGCTCTTAAAACTTGAGAATTTGCATCATCAAATTTTCGGTCATCTTTCATGGTTTTTGCCTCGTTCATAATACTCATAGATTCTTCTACAACATTAACCTCATCTTGCGACAATTTATCTTCCGTTATTGACTGAAATTGTGTCAGGTAATGATAAACACCATCTACGTCATACGCAGCACTTTCATGCTTATCTACTAATCCACCTTCACTGTTACGCACTTTAGTTTTGAATACATTACCTCTGAAAGGACGAAATTCGGCTTCATCTTCTGAGGTCAATGGACGATATACATCCAATACCCATTCACTGACGTTTCCAGCCATGTTATATAACCCATAATCATTTGGCGGGTATGAATAAACTGGCGCTGTTATATCCGCATTATCATTTAGGCTACCTGCGACTCCCATGTAATCACCTCTGCCTCTAACGAAGTTGGCATTCATGGCGCCATACATTTTATCGTTAGGATCATCATTTCTTACATAGTGGCCATTCCAAGGATAAATTTTACGATTATTTACAAGCTCTTGAAATGAATTACCAATCAATCCATAAGCGGCAAATTCCCATTCTGCTTCCGTTGGTAGTCTATAACGAGGCAAAAGAATACCATCGTTCATATTTACGTTTCTATACTCTTGATCGGGATTCAGTGAAGGGATCCCTTCTGCTCTCTTTCCACTTTGGTACTGTCCGGCAAGATATGCATCCGTAGAAAAGTGATCTTCATCAAACTGTTGAGGGAAGTGTTCAAACAATCCTTCACGAATAAGAATAACTTCGTTTACCCTATCTGTTCTCCATGCACAGTAATCGTTGGCTTGCAACCAATTCACTCCTACTACAGGGTAGTCTTGATACGCAGGGTGACGAAGATAATATTCTACGTAAGGCTCGTTATAAGCCATTTTCTCTCTCCAAACCAGTGTATCTGGAAGTGCTTTTCGATAAATCTCAGGATAATTGGTGCCATACACACGCCTCAACCAATACAGGTATTCGCTCCAGTGCAGGTTGGTTATCTCTGTTTCGTCCATATAGAAGGAAGAAATTGTAACTTTTCTTGGCTGATTATTCCAGTCATAATTAACATCTTCTTCTGATCGACCCATAGTGAAAGACCCCCCTTCAATTAGAATCAACCCTGGCCCTGTTTCTTGTTCAACGTATGGCGATTTTTCAAATCCCCCGTTGCGTTCATCGTTATAATTCCATCCGGTGGCAGATGAAGTATCTTTTTGACATGATGTCAAAAACATAGCTCCTACACCACATAATAATAAGAATTTATACATACTGTGAAATACTGGTTTCATGTTATTTCTGTGTTTTGTTAAATTTTCCTTGCTCGTTTAAACTAAAATGATGGGCAATTTATTGCCCTCATTGTTACTTTTCTTCTTTTACATTTCAATGTCTTAGAGAGGGACACTTCGTGTGACCCACCTGTTTTTGGCGTTTGATCTGAGACTGTTAAGTCATATGAGTATCCTATTTTCAATGTCCCCGCGTGAATACCGACTAAACCAATCACAGCATCCTGAAACCTATGCCATACCCCAAACACTAACGGACCGTTGCGTACGTATACCCCAATGTTTATTTGATCAAAATCTCCCTGTACCTGATATAGTACATTTGGAGAGATGGAAGCTTCTTTTCGTCCTCTGCCACCCTTTGTTGTTAATGGCAGAACCATTCCGGCATGTGCCGTAAATCTGATAGGTAATCTATCTTCCCCATGAATCAAGGACTCATTGGGCTGATTCAAGTGATGTGCCGCTGCTCCGAAATAATATTTATCACTAAATCCGAGTACGCCAGCTGAGAAATCAGCATAACTTTTGGATCCACCTCTAGGAATTTCATTTGTTGTGTAAATAAACCCTCTCCTTGAGTCTATTTGGTCACCGAATGTAAGGCGCTCCCAATTAAGGCTCTTTTGTACAAATGTTGCTGCAACTCCCAGTTTTACAGAGAAATATCTATTTATTGGTCGTTGGTAGGAATATATTCCAGTAGCCGAAGTAGTGCTGAGTGTACCTTGTCCGGCTATGTCTCTTGTCACTATTACACCGACTCCACCTGATATCACAGGTACGTGCTGATCATATGACGCACTGTATGTTACATAATTTCCAGTCAGTGCACCCCATTGGTTTCTGTAATTCATTGCAAACCTAGGGCACTTAACTGTCCCTGCAAATGCAGGGTTTAAGTACAGTGGGTTAGCATAAAACTGCGAAAACTGAGGATCCTGAGCCTGGGCTGTATCCCAGGAAAAAATCATTAACAGTCCACAAACGACTCCGTATTTTAATACTCTTTTGAATTTCATTCTATTGGTATTTATCAATAATAGCCTACAATGTTACGCATTTATTTTAACTTTGTTTCAAATTAGACCCAACATTTACAATAAACCCCTAAAGTAAGCGTTCAAGAACTCAATACTTTAACGATGGTAAAATGTCCAATTAGTAACCCATATACATTCGGCTATTTATAATCTTTGAAAAAAACAAATAATGCGACTCCTCTCTCCAAAAAATAAATTTCTTTTGACACTTTTACTGTTGATAAGCACGATGTCACAAGGAAAAGACTATGATATCAAGCTAAATTGGAATTATACGCCTGAGCAAACCAAATCAAACATCTCAGACATAAGTCAATTGGTGTTTGATGATAGTCAGACAGACCCTATTTCAAATAGCCTTCCAATGTTTGTGAATTTTTACCCTCTTTTAAATCACATAGATAGAGTCTCTATTCACTTGTCTAATGAAAAATATATTATCCTGACAAGTGCAATCAGCCTTAACAAAGATGAGCGGGCAATGATAAGCAATGAGCTTATTATCAACCATTATATAGCAGATACTCGCAAAGCAAACAACCTGCACATTTCTATGATTCCTATCCGATTGAATAAGCGTGGTGAAATAGAAATATTGGTGAGCGCTACTATTCAAATTGAGACTTTCGGCACTTCTTCATTAAATAAAGGGTCGGGGTTTGATTTTGCAGAACATTCCAAACTTCAGTCTGGAGATTGGTATAAGGTTTCCATAACTCAAGATGGAATTTATAAAATGGATTATAATTTTTTATCGGGATTAGGTATTGATATTAATAATTTAGATCCCAATCAGATTAATGTATATGGAAATGGAGGACAGATGTTACCTTTGGAGAATTCCATACATAGACACGATGATATTCAGCTAAATAGCATATACATTCATGGAGCAGAGGATGGTAGTTTTGACAGTAATGATTACATACTTTTCTACGGTAAGGGGCCTCATACTTGGACATTGAATTCTGACAACACTGCATTTACCCATGAGAAACATCGTTTTTCAAGCAAAGCCTATTATTTTATTGGAATAGGAATAGATCCTCCTAAAAGAATTGATACTGTTACTGAAGTATTCACAAATACATTCACGGATGTTAACACCTTCAACCATTACTATTTTCACGAGGTAAATGAAACCAACTTGAATGCCTCGGGTCGCGAATTATATGGTGAGCATTTTGATTTTCAAACAGAATATAGCTTTAGTAATTCGGGATTCTCTTTCAGCAACATTGATGTTTTGAGTCCTGTATCTGTCAAGGCGCGAGTTGTAAATATCACAGTACAACCAGAGGTTGGAGAGTGGGAATTATCTTGCAACAACAACTCTAAGTATTTTACCGTTAATGGTAGAGGAACAGGGTCTTACCACTCTAAAGGAGTTGCAAAAACCGTGACTATCGACCCGTTTTTACCTACAAGTGACAACTTATCTGTAAATATTAGTTTTCAAAAAGACTATGCTCACGAAGAGGCTTATCTTGATTATATTGAAATAAACGCACGCAGAGCCCTTGTAATGGAAGGGTCACAATTATCTATTAGAGATGCTAATAGCATCGGCCCCGGTATTGTTCAAAAATTCAATCTTACAAATTCCGGTTCATTATTCAAAGCCTGGGACGTCACTGATCCAATTAACGTCAAAGAAATACCATTAAATGGGGATGGCAATGATAGATCGTTTATGGTTCATGGGGATTCATTACGGGAATTTATTGTTTTCAAAAACTCAGGATATCTATCGGCTCAAGCCGTTGGCCAAGTTGAAAATCAAGACCTTCATGGATTAGAACAACAGGATATGATTATCTTGGCGCCACCAATATTTTTGAGTCAAGCTTATGAGCTGGCGGATTACCATAGAGAGGAAGGGCTCTTAGTGTCTGTCGTTACGCCAATGCAGGTGTACAATGAGTTTTCAAGCGGCAACCAGGATATTACCGCTATAAAATCATTTTGTAAGATGTTCTATGACCGGTCTACATCAGAACCAAATATGTTGGACTACCTACTATTATTTGGAGATGCCTCTTACAATAACCAGAACATCGACCCACTGACATCACCACTGCTCCTTTCCTATCAAAATCAAAACTCATTAGTACCACTCCAATCCTTTGTGACGGATGACTATTTTGGTTTTCTTGGGGATTATGAAGGGGAGAACTCTAGTGATTCAGCTGGTATTACAGTGGATATTGGAATTGGTAGATTCCCAATAAACAGTGTCGCAGAGGCACAGAATGCTGTCCAAAAAATAAAATCCTATACGAGTAATAACACACAAGCCGTGAACAATAGCTGCTTTTCAAATGAGAATTCGGTTTTCGGAGATTGGAGAACCAAGCTCGTATTTGTCGGTGATGATGAAGACGGTGACTTACATATTGGCTCTGCCAATATCACCGCTGTCCTAATAGATACCACCTACCAGGAATACAATCTTACAAAAATTTATCTTGACGCCTACCAACAAGAAACCACCCCTGGCGGTGACCGCTACCCATTGGCGGCAAAAGATTTAAGAGAAAAAATAGAACAGGGAGCTTTAGTTGTAAGTTACTTCGGTCATGGTGGCGAAGTGGGTTGGGCGCACGAACGTATTTTTGATTTACCAACAATCAATGGGTTTACAAACAATAATAAACTCGCTTTATTTTTTACTGCCACCTGTGAATTCAGTCGATTTGATGATCCAGATAGGGTTTCGGCAGGAGAACGTTTATTTCTAAATCAAAACGGTGGTGCAATTGCTTTACTATCAACTTCTAGACCCGTTTATGCATCTGGAAATCTAACACTAGCCAAGGCGTTTTTCGCAATCGCTTTTGAAAAAGATGCTGAAACTGTATCCTACGGCTTGTCAGGGTTAAACACCCTTAGCAACGGATTAAGACTAGGAGATATAACGAGAATTACTAAAAATGGAATACCTAGTTCTAACAACAAGAGAAGCTTCACTTTACTTGGTGACCCTGCCTTAAAAATTGCCTATCCAAAAAATGTAATCGAACAAGATGCGATTTTGGATGAAGAAGGAAATCCAATAAATCATGTTAGTGCATTACAAAAAGTTACTATCACTGGTCACATTGAAGACACAAATGGTAATATTTTATCAGACTATAATGGTTTTTTAAGACCTGTTGTTTATGACAAAGCCAAGGTGCAACAAACCTTACAGAACGACATTACATCTGACCCTTATTCCTTTAAACAACAGACCAGCATATTGTACAAGGGTAATGCTAGCATTGAAAATGGTGTTTTTTCATACACGTTCATAGTACCAAAAGATATAAACTATCAACAAGGGGAAGGTAAAGTATCCTATTATGGATTGAACGATAATTCCGATGCATTTGGGTATAATTTCAATAGTGAAAGTGATCAAAGTTTTCAGATATCTGGTCAAAATGAAAATGCGGAAGAAGACCTTGTTGGTCCAGAGATCTCACTTTTCCTAAACAACGAAAACTTCATCGAAGGCAGCATTACCAATGAAAATCCAATATTAATAGCAAAGTTCAAAGATGACCATGGTATCAATACCTCTAACAGTGGCATTGGGCATGATTTGACACTAGTCATTGACGATAACACTCAGAGTACAATAATATTAAGCGATTTATATCAATCAGATTTAGATACGTACCAGACTGGAAGCCTTCGTTATGCCCTAAAAGATTTACCGCAAGGCAAGCATACACTAACCATTAAAGCCTGGGACATATATAACAACTCTTCTTCAAAAACTATATCATTTGAAGTAGCAAACTCTTCAGGTCTGGTATTGGAAAATGTTCTCAACTACCCAAATCCGTTTACCACGCATACTGAATTTATGTTTCAGCACAATCAAACTTGCAGCACCTTAGACGTTGGCATTCAAGTGTTCACGATATCAGGTAAACTAGTTAAAACACTAAACAACACCATCATCCCTCAACATGAAGGAGCCACAGAAAAAGTGAGCTGGAATGGCCTGGATGACTACGGTGATAAATTGGGACGTGGCGTTTACGTTTATAAGCTTAAAGTCAAGACTCCTAGCGGATTGTCTGAAGAGATATTCGAGAAGTTAGTTATTTTGAATTAATCATATATTGCTAGACTTCCACCAATTTTATAATTACATTTGCAACTCAAAAATAACGACATGTTAAAAAGAATTTTTGTATTATTATTTATCATGGCTTTTGTAGGGAATTCTTTCTCCCAAAGCCCAGACATCATTGGTCAGTCAAATGAAAATGATCTACATACTATCACTACGGCTGTGCCATTCCTACTAATCACACCTGACACTAGGGCAGGCGGTATGGGTGACGTAGGTGTCTCCACCTCTCCGGATGCTAATTCTATTCATTGGAATATGGCTAAATTAGCTTTTACGGAAAGTGATGCCGGGGTTTCATTTTCATATTCACCTTGGCTGAATAAAATTGTGGATGATATGAACTTAGCCTACCTAAGTGGCTATAAAAAGATTGGTGACAATCAAGCCATATCAGGTTCTATGCGATATTTCACGCTTGGCAATATTGTATTTCGTGATGAAAATGCAACATTAATCCAAGATTACGAGCCAAAGGAGTTTGCTCTAGATGCTGGTTATGCGATTCAGTTATCTAAGAAGATATCTGGTGGTATGGCAGCGCGCTATATCTATTCAAATCTTACGGGTGGGATATCTGCAAACCAAGGTCTGGAAGCGAAGTCAGGGAATTCGTTTGCTGTAGACGTATCAAGTTACTACATGAATGATAAAATTAGGGTTGCCGACTATAAATCAACTTTAGCAATTGGCTTAAATGTAAGTAATATTGGTGCAAAGATTAATTATTCCTCTTCTGGACAAAGAGACTTCATTCCAACCAACATGAGACTCGGTTCTTCATTGACACTTCACATGGATGAATATAATAAACTCACCTTTGCGGTTGAAGCAAATAAATTATTGGTTCCTAGCACCCCTATTTATGACTCAACAGGGACGAATGTCATCTCAGGTAGAAATCCGAATGTTGGCGTTGCAAGTGGTATTTTCGGATCCTTTGGCGACGCTCCGGGTGTGGTAAGGTATCTTTCTAATGGAGATGTTGAGGTGGAATCTGGCAGTATATTCAGAGAGGAGATGAGAGAAATAAATATTGGCTCAGGAATGGAGTACTGGTATCAAGATCAATTTGCATTACGTGCAGGATATTTTTATGAACATGCTACCAAAGGAGGTAGAAAGTATGCCACTGTTGGAGCAGGTGTTCGCTACAATGTTTTTTCCTTTGACTTCTCTTACTTAATTCCAACACAACAACGTAATCCGCTAGCCAATACATTGAGGTTTACTCTTCGATTGAATTTTGAAGCGCTTAAAGGTGGTGGTTCAACAGAGGGTCAAAAAGGCGTGTAAATAACTCTAAGTCATGAAACGAATAGAACACCACTTCAACTATCTTGAATATGATAGTCGAGAGGAACTATCTTCTGACGATAATAATTTAGTAGAACGTGCTTCAGTAATTTCTAAACAAGCGTATGCTCCCTACTCCCTATTTAATGTTGGCGCAGCACTACGATTGGAAGATGGAAACATTGTAGTTGGTAATAACCAAGAAAATGTTGCTTACCCAAGTGGTCTATGCGCAGAAAGAGTTGCTCTATTTTACGCCAAAAGTCAATTTCCAGATCTTCGAATTAAAGAAATAGCCATTACGGCGTCGAGCGATAAATTCACCATCAATCAACCTATCACACCATGTGGTGCTTGTCGGCAAGCATTACTCGAATACGAAAATAATCAGGGGCAGAATATTAAGATTATTCTGGGAAGCGACCAATCAGAAAAAGTGCTTGTAATAAACTCTGTAAAAAATTTACTGCCACTTTCATTTGAAGAAGTCAAACTCAAGAATCAGTAATTCAACCATCTACAATTACTTGAATTGCGTTGATTAAGTTCAAAATCAATTTTTCAATAGTCATTTTTTCTATCTAACTTTAGCCTTTAATATATACCTGATGGCAAAAGCAAAAACAACTTCGAATAAGTCAAAAAAAGCATTAACTACTTTTGGTAAGAAAGACTATATTGAATGGTATGAACAAATGTATCTCATGCGTAAGTTTGAAGAGAAATGCGGTCAACTATATATTCAACAGAAATTTGGCGGATTCTGTCATCTCTACATTGGTCAAGAGGCAATACTTTCAGGAATGAAAAGTGCTATGACTAAGAATGACAGGGTAATTACTGCTTATAGGGATCATGCACATCCGTTGATATTGGGAACACCTGCCAAATATGTTATGGCTGAATTATATGGCAAAACCACAGGTTTAAGCAAAGGTAAAGGAGGTTCGATGCACATGTTTGATGTGAAGAATAATCTATTCGGAGGGCATGGAATCGTAGGTGCTCAGATACCTATGGGGGCTGGAATAGCCTTTGCCGATAAATACAAAGGAAATGATAGCGTAACCATCACATTCTTTGGGGATGGTGCTGCTAGACAAGGTGCCTTGCATGAGACATTTAACATGGCGATGACCTGGAAACTACCAGTACTTTTCATTGTAGAAAACAACCATTATGCGATGGGTACTTCAGTAGAAAGAACCTCAAATATCAAAGAACTATGGAAACTAGGTTTATCCTATGAGATGCCATCAGAGCCAGTGGATGGCATGAGTCCTGAGACTGTTTGCCGTGCCATAGGAAAAGCACTAGATCATTGTCGGTCTGGAAAAGGACCATATTTTTTGGAGATCAAAACCTATCGATTTAAGGGTCACTCAATGTCTGATCCGCAAAAGTATAGAACCAAAGAAGAGGTAGCTAGCTATAAAGATCAAGATCCTTTGTCGCATGTATTGGATGTGATAAAAGAAAAAAAATATCTATCCGAAGCGCAGATTAAGAAAATTCAGGATAAGATAAAGATCGAAATTGAAGAGGCAGTGAAATTTGCAGAAGACTCTCCCCTACCAGATCCTAGTGAGTTGTATGATGATGTGTACGTAGAAAAGAATTATCCGTACGTAAAATAAATTATTAATTTTAAGCGAAAAAATTAAAACTATGGCCGAAATAGTAAGAATGCCCAAACTAAGTGACACCATGACGGAAGGAGTGGTCGCAGAATGGCATAAAAAAATTGGGGATGAAGTTGAATCTGGCGAAGTTCTAGCCGAGATTGAAACGGATAAAGCTACCATGGAGTTTGAATCATTTCAAGATGGTGTTCTTCTCCATATCGGAGTGAACAAAGGAGAAACTGCCGAAGTTGATGCTATACTAGCAATTCTTGGGAAAAAGGGAGAGAATATTTCAAAAATTCTGAAAGAAGAAGCGTCAAAAGCTCCTAAGGTAGAAAAGAAAGTAACTGTCGAAGATAAGGTGAATACTACCCCGAAGATAGCTGCTGCTCCAAAAACCACTACTGCTTTTCCAACAGTTCAAAACTCTAATAAAGCGGAAAAGACGAAAACAACGAGAAATGGAAAAGTTAAAGCCTCACCGTTAGCTCGCCGTCTTGCAAAAGAAAATAACGTTAACCTTCAAAGAATTCAAGGAACAGGGGATAATGGCAGAATCATAAAAAGAGATATTGATAATTATTCAGGTGGCAAGAGTTCTTTTGTAGGTATCGAACAATATAGAGATGAACCTGTATCTCAAATGAGAAAGGTAATTGCAAGTAGATTAGGAGAGAGTAAATTTACTGCACCACATTTCTATCTGACGATTGCTATCGAAATGGATGAAGCAATTAAAGCACGTAAAGCCATAAATAATTCGATCACACCCGATAAGGTGTCATTCAATGATATGGTGATTAAAGCAGTGGCTAAATCACTTAGAAAACATCCTTCAGTGAACTCTGCATGGCTAGGAGATGCCATACGTTACAACGAACATATTCACATTGGCGTAGCGGTAGCCGTTGAAGATGGCTTACTAGTTCCTGTGGTTCGATTTGCAGATGGCAAAACACTTACGCAGATAGGTGCTGAAGTAAAAGACTATGCTTCACGGGCTAGAAATAAAAAATTACAACCTGAAGATTGGGAAGGTAATACCTTTACCATTTCCAATCTTGGAATGTTTGGTATTGAAGAGTTTACGGCAATAATTAATCCACCTGATGCATGTATATTAGCAATAGGAGGCATACAATCAACCCCCGTTATAAGAGATGGAAATGTGGTGCCTGGTAATGTTATGAAAGTTACTCTATCTTGTGATCATAGAGTAGTAGATGGTGTTGTTGGATCTAAGTTTTTGAACACATTCAAATCATATTTAGAAAATCCGGTTATGCTATTAGGAGAAGAGTCTATCTAGACCTCATCCACTGACTTTTTGTTCTACAATGCTTATATTTGCTAGAAGATGGATAGTCCAATAGAGTATGTAAAAGGTATTGGTCCTAGTAGAGCCGTAGTACTAAAGAAAGAGCTCGAAATTCGTACGGTCGGAGATATGCTTGCGCACTATCCATTCAGGTATATCGACAGGTCAAAGTTTCATCTTATTCGAGATATTAATTCTGATGATACATATATTCAGCTTAAAGCTAAACTTGTAGATGTTCGAGAAATACCCATGGGTAAAAGAAGTCGCCTAGAAGCCACCATCAAAGATGAAAGTGGTAGGTTAAAGCTTACATGGTTTCAAAAAATAAAATATGTGCGCTCGAATCTAATTATCGGTAGAGACTATCTAATATTTGGGAAACCCAATAAATATAAAGGCACTTACTCTTTAGTGCATCCAGACATGCAGATAATGGAGCCTAATAAGGAGCCAATTAAAGGAGGTTTACAACCGGTATATCCCTCGGGTGAAAAATTATCCGCAAAAGGATTTACAAGTAAAGGAATTGAAAAAGTCATAAAGTCAATTTTACTAGAAGCGTCCAAATATATTCAAGAGTATCTACCACAATATATTCTTGACAAACACAAATTGATGGGAAGGAATGAAGCGGTTATCCAAATTCACCAACCTAGTGATTTGGACAGATTATCACAAGCTAAATTTCGATTGAAATTTGATGAATTCTTCATTTTACAACTTACACTTTTAAAGTTGAAAATTGCCAAAATGGAAAAAAACAAAGGCATGCCATTTAATCAGGTAGGGAAGATGTTTAATGATTTCTATAAAAACCATTTGCCATTTAAACTGACTGGAGCGCAGAAACGTGTCGTACGGGAGATAAGACATGACCTCGGCTATGGTCATCAGATGAATCGGCTTTTGCAAGGTGACGTAGGGAGTGGGAAAACTGTTGTCGCATTACTCTCAATGCTATTAGCCTTGGATAATGGTTACCAAGCTTGCTTGATGGCACCTACTGAGATACTAGCACATCAACATTTTGAAGGTATTACTGAAATCATAGATGGAATGCCGATAGTTACTGACATTCTCACAGGATCTACCCCTGCCAAGAAGCGCAAACTCATGTTTGAAAAGCTAGCGAACGGTGATATTCATATTCTGATAGGTACTCATGCCCTACTGGAAGACAAGGTTAAATTCAATAATCTAGGATTGTCCATAATAGACGAACAGCATCGTTTTGGCGTTGCGCAAAGGGCAAGAATGTGGAAAAAAAATGTGATACCTCCCCATATTCTAGTAATGACGGCAACCCCAATACCTCGTACCCTAGCCATGACGTTATATGGAGATCTTGAGATTTCAGTAATCGATGAATTACCACCAGGTAGAAAAGCAATACAAACTATCCACAGGTATGATAGTTCTCGGCTTCGTGTATTTCAATTTATGAAAGATGAGATAAATAAAGGAAGACAGGTATATGTCGTATATCCATTAATTGAAGAGTCTGAAACTCTGGACTACAAAGACCTTATGGATGGCTATGAGAGTATAATAAGAAGTTTTCCCAAACCAAAATACCAAGTTAGCATCCTACATGGCAGGATGAAATCCGAAGATAAAGAGTTTGAGATGCAACGATTTGTAAAAGGTGAAACTCAGATATTGGTTTCAACTACTGTCATTGAAGTAGGTGTTAATGTCCCTAATGCTAGTCTGATGATTATAGAAAGTACGGAGAGGTTTGGTCTCTCGCAACTTCATCAACTGCGAGGCAGAGTGGGTAGAGGTGCTGACCAATCGTATTGCATACTAATGTCAAGTGTTAAATTAAGTGAGCATGCAAGAACTAGAATAGAAACCATGTGTCGTACAAATGATGGTTTTGAGATTGCCGATGCAGATTTAAAACTACGAGGACCAGGTGACATTATGGGTACTAGACAAAGTGGGATATTAGAATTCAAAATCGCCAATCTTTCTACTGACAGTCAAATACTCTATCTCGCTAGAGAAATGGCTCAGGAAGTGATGAAAGAAGACCCTAGTTTATCAGAAGATAGGCACTTGCCTATATCCAAAGCTATAGCTAGGGACATGAATAAAAAGAATCATTGGAGTAAAATTTCTTAAACTTCAACTGATTCCCCAAAATCAAATTCTGAAATTATCTCTTTGAGTGATATCCTGATCTTATCTTCTTTAATAAAATGAAACTGGGCTCGTTTCTTAAGATGTTTGACTAGATACTCCTGCTCCGATTGACCAGGCGTAGGTATAAGAATAGCTTCCTTGTTGAGTTTATCCAAATCCATGATAGAGCTGTACCCGGATCGACATATTATCACACGTGATTGATTCAATAGTAATTCTAAATCTTCTTGTGGCAAATGATCTATTACCATTACCTCGTCTTCTTTACGTTGATTATCTGACGATTGTATCCCGCGAATAAGTACAGAATTTTTGATATGTTTCAATTCAGTAGTAAGCAATTTCTCTAGTCTTGAACGAGAAGGTTCAGGGCCAGACAAAACGGCGGTAACTTGATGTTTTATTGGTAATTCACGTCTTTTGAGCCGAGACAATGGCCCTATGTATTTCACTTCAAAAGGTACATTTCCATGAGATAACTTACCACTTAAATTATCCTTCCCTTCATAATCTGGCACCCATACTTCATCAAATTTTTTGATGTAGGCATGATTAATCTTAGCAATAACTTTTTGACCAACGGGTAGTTGAATGAATATTTGATGCGTTATAAAGATAGAATGGCATTTTTCAGAATAAAATCCAAATCTATTGTCAGAAATTATTAAATCTATTTCATGATTTTCTAGATAGTCTTGAAGCCAATTATGTTCTTCTTCTATTATTTTTTTGAGTTTTGGTAATTGTCTTAGTAGTGTAAATGCCATGAGACTCCCTCTAGCGTATTGTATATCATAGGTGGGTAATTCAAGATGATTTAATCCAGGGAATTCATTTTTAAGGAGAAGAGATGAGTCTCCATCAGAGGCTAATATCACATTCCACCCTTCGGAAATGTATTTATTAATTATTGGAATACATCGGGTCGCATGACCCAATCCCCAATTTAATGATGCTATGATTACAGATTTTCTCAAAACAATTAATCACGAAAGTATACAATTTATTTGAGAAATACAGTTATTGATAAAACACTCAGATAGATGGTTTACCTTAAATCAAAAGTTGTTTTACCAATGAGTACACCTGACTCATACATTTCTACAATGTATTGCCCTGCAGGAAGCGTGTTCATCACTGTATGAAACACACAAATATCCTTACTTGTTCCGTCATAGTCAAATTGTCTTTTTGCACTATATTTCCCGGATACATTATTGAAGTTAAACGTACTTCCCATATTGTTTTTATCATCAAGAACCACTCCATCGGGACTTATTACTCTCAAGTAAAGGGTTTTTGGTCCTTTTTTAGCGATTTTATTCTGTCCTAATTTTACACAGGATTTAATCATTTCTGCTTTTGCAGCACGGTTAGTGGCTTTCTGAGCGCCCGAATTTCTAACCCGAATTGCTTCCGCACTAAAGGTTGTTGCCACAAGAACGGATCCAGCCTTTATTAATTCATTTTGATCTTTTACCGTTTCGCTTAATCCTGTATAGGCCTCATTGACTTCAGAAAGTGAATTTCCAAGATTATCAACCTCAGCCACTAATGTCTTGTTCATTGTATTGAGCGAATCTATTGTCACTAAGTAACCTTTCATTATATCCCTCAATGTTCCAGCTTCTTTCTTAAGTTTGTCTATCTCCCACCTAAGTGAACCATCATCCTTTTTCAATTTTTTTACTCTCTCCAACAGTTCAGAAATTTCAGCCTTTTGCTGAAGGATTTCAGCTTTCATTTCTTCATTATCCACATTGAGTGTGTCGTATTGCTGAAGCATTTCTTCTAGTCCTTGTTCGAGTTCACTTCTTTCTGTTGTAATTACGTTATTCTCATCTAACAAGCTTGAAACCTGAGTAGATTGAGAGTTTAACTTGTACCCCATATACACCACTGTGATGGCGAGTAATGCAATCAAAGCATATAGTAACTTAGTGTTTTTATTATTCCTTGTGTTCTCTTCCATTAGTGATGTAGTTAACTTATTCTTCAAAGATAGTAAATAAATGGCTTTAGGATTTCAATATACATGTAAATGGTCTGTTTTTTTATCAAAAATGAATCCTTAATATCCTTTTGTTTTCATAAAATAAATGTCGCTATCTAGTCTATATACCTGCATTTTTATGTAAAAAATCTTATTAAGTCATGGTGTTTAATTCTAATTAAAATAGTTATGTTTGTGTATCAAAAGTAGGTTATACATTATTTTACAACCATATGAAACCAAAGATATTAGTAATTGGAGCTGCGGGACAAATCGGTATAGAACTTGTGCGTTCCCTAAGATTGAAGCATGGAGAAACTTCTGTAATTGCATCTGACTTACGTTGTCCTGATATCTATAGTTCAGATGAATATTTTGTTCCGCTTGATGTTCTCGATGATTCTGCATTAAGGCATTTGATAATAGATCAAAACATTACGGAAGTGTATTTGCTAGCGGCTGTTCTATCCGCAAAGGGGGAAGAAAACCCATTGTTCGCATGGAATCTTAATATGCAAAGCTTGCTTAATCTACTAGAAATTGCTAAGGACCAGCTTATTGATAAATTGTTCTGGCCGAGTTCCATTGCTGTTTTTGGTTCATTATCACCACAATTTAATACCCCTCAAAATTGTGTGAAGAATCCTAATACTGTTTATGGAATAAGTAAGTTATCTGGGGAGCAGTGGTGCGCGTATTACCATGAAAAATATGATGTGGATGTGCGCAGTTTACGTTATCCAGGTCTAATAGGGCATGAAAGTCAACCTGGTGGTGGTACTACCGACTATGCTGTATCCATTTTTTATGACGCAATTCGAAATAATCAGTACAATTGTTATCTTTCTGAAGATCGTTCGCTTCCGATGATGTACATGGAAGACGCCATTAGTGCTACAATAAAATTGATGGAAGCGGATAGTGACACTATTAAGGTTAGAGACAGTTATAATTTAGCTGGCATCAGTTTTTCTCCAAAAGATTTGGCTAACGAAATTGTAAAACATATCGAAAATTTCAGAATCCAATATGAACCTGATTTCCGAGACATAATTGCTGCAAGCTGGCCTAATAGTATTGATGACAGTGTTGCTAAAAAGACTGGGATTGGCATGCGAAGTACGATCTCAAATCAATGGTCATGGACATGCTATCTAATCTTAAAAGAAAAGTAGAAGTCATTAACAATTAACCTGTTAAACACCCAGATCTTCTTTTATTCTATTTATTTTTTCATCTAGTTTATTGTACTGTATCGAGAGAGATTCAGCTTTTAAGTAATTCGATTTCACGCTTATATAGAATTTTATTTTTGGTTCAGTACCAGAAGGTCGAACTGTGATTTTACTACCTTCACTCGTTATAAATTGAAGTACATTTGATTTAGGGAAATCAATAGCGGAAATATTACCTGCAGGCTTAAATTTTTGGATTCCCATTTTATAATCAATAAGTCTAGTCACTTTCTCTCCTGCTATTTCTTTCGGTGAATTATGTCTCCATTGATTCATTATGTCTTGAATCTCTTTGAAACCTGCAGAGCCTTCTTTTACTAGAGATACTAAGTCTTCTTTATACAGACCTGTAATCGAATATATTTCTTCCAGTAGTTCCCATACTGATTTTCCTTTTGATTTTGCCCAACATGCCATTTCACACAACATTACCGAAGAAATAACAGCATCTTTATCTCTTACAAAATCATCCACAAGGTATCCATAACTTTCTTCGCCTCCTCCGATGAATTTTTCTTCTCCCTCTTTATTTTTTATTAGTTCGGAAATAAACTTAAAACCTGTCAGAGTATGATAAATATTGACATTAAAGTGATCGGCAAGGTCGGTTAATATCTCAGAAGTCACAATAGTTTTAGCAATAAACGATCGAGACATATCAATCCCATCTTCCTTTTTTCGACTTAGCAAATAGTATATTAACAGAGCTGCTGCTTGATTTCCATTAAGCAATTCAAGTTCCCCTTGCGAATTTCGTATTGCCATACCCACTCTATCGGCATCGGGATCTGTACCTAATAATATGTCAGCGTTCTGTTCATTTGCCTGTTCAAGTCCTATTGCAAGAGCAGCTTTTTCTTCAGGGTTAGGCGATTTTACGGTAGGGAAATCACCATCCGGCACACTCTGCTCTCTAACAATATGAACCTTCTTATACCCAGCAATTTTTAACATTGGTGGCACAAGAGTAATTCCAGTGCCATGTAAAGAAGTAAAAACAATTTTTAAATCCGCTCGTTCATTAGTGAGGTTGGGATTGATTAATCTGCTTTTAATAAGTCCTAGATATTTTATATCTATGTCATTTCCGATAGTTTTAATCATACTATGATTGGCGCTCATATTCACACTTTCAGGCCCGGAAATATTCCGTACCTCTTCAATAATTCCCTTGTCATGTGGTGGAACGAGTTGCCCTCCATCTGCCCAATATACTTTATAGCCATTATACTCTTTTGGATTATGAGATGCTGTGATCACAATGCCTGCCTGGCATCCAAGTTCACGCACAGCAAAGCTTAAGATAGGCGTAGGCCTCAATTCTTCAAAAATATAGACCATATGACCGTTAGCAGATAGTATCTCTGCTGCTTTTGTCGCATAAAGACTACTGTTATTTCTTGAATCAAAAGCAATCGCAATTTTACTAGGGCTATCTGCGTATTGCTTCATAAGGTAATTGGATAATCCTTGCGTAGCGATACCTATGGTATAGATGTTGATTCGGTTTGTTCCGACACCCATCTTACCCCTCATACCACCAGTACCAAACTCTAACTCACGATAGAAGCACTCAAATAACTCTTCTTGATCGTTAACAATCATTCGGGTTACTTCCTCACGGGTTTGTGCATTAAATACAGGAGAAAGCCATTGGCTTGCTTTCTTGATAATTTCTTTGTCAGTCATTGGTATCATTTTGCTCAAAGTTACGATTTTAGCAAGAATTCCGCAATACTTATACGCTATGCTATTAAAAAAAATATGTGTATTGATTCTTGTAACCTTCTTCCGAAATTTGCGTTTTATATCTTGTAATTAGTTTTATAAAAACAACCTAAATTAAACTGTGAAGAGAGAATGTGCAGTTGGATAATTAGAGAATGATTGTGTAGATTGGATATGTGAGAAGGAATAATTTAAGGAGTTTTAGGGGTTGATAGTGATATCAACCCTTTTTTTATTTCTTATCAATTCCATTTCAGTCAAGGAGACATGAAGGAAAATATTAACCAAAAAAAGGACTCTCACGAGTCCTTTCCATATAGTTTTATATGAATATCTTGATTTAATAAAATTTATCAATTACATTCTCAACACCTGCTTCTTTATTCATAGCCGCTTGAATTTTACCTATAATGGATTTTTCTACTTGTTTCATTAAGTTATTTTGGTTGACAGTGAAATCACCTCCTTCTGTTCCTGATAAATTTTTACTTAATACTTTTATCACATATACACCATTTGACCCTCGTATAGGTTCAGAAACTTCTCCTTCACCTAAAGAAAAAGCTTTACCCACTAATACTGCGTCCTGCACTCCAGCAGCACTAGAGGCATTAAATGAAATATTCTCAGCATTCTTCACATCTGTTCCTAACGTTGTTGCAATTGCGTTCAAATCTCCCGCACCGCTAATAGAAGCGATGATCTGATCTGCTTTTAATTCTTTAATAACCTCTATTTTAATCGCATCTTTCGCTGATTCAAATGTCGGCATACCTTTTTCCTTTTTGGAAATGTATTTTGCTATGATAAAGTTTGTATCGTCACCCAAGTCGAATAAGTTTGAGACTTCTCCTTGAACTCTTTCATCCTCGAATGCCCACTTTACCACCTCTCTTGCTTTACTAATAGTACCCACTCCTTGAGCAGACATACCAAGATTAGGCACACTAACAATTTTAAGGTTATTCTCTTTAGCGCCAGCGATAAATTTATCTTCAGTAGAATGGTCTACTGCAAACTTGCTTGCCTCGTTATAAACAGCATCTACTGTTTCTGTTGAAGGGATTATGTTTTTTGTCAAATCTGCAACTATGGATCTCACCTCACTTCTACGCCCGAGTACTTCGATGATATGATATCCGAATTGTGTCTTAACAACACCGATACTACCTTCAGGATTATTAAAACTAAAATCCTCAAATTCTGTCACCATTTTACCTTTTGGAAACCAATCATATACTCCTTGATTTCTTGCAAATCCGTCTTCCGAAAATTTAGCTCCTAAAACATCAAATTGACTCACATCAGATTTGATTGCAGCTAAAATACTGTCTGATCTACCTTTCAATAAATCATTATCAACAGCTGATTTGATTAGTATGTGTCGCACTCTAGCTTCCTCTACAGGTTCTGTTTTTCCAACTATCTTTGATATCTTGAAGGTATCTCCTTCTTTAAAAGGACCTATTACGTCTCCTACATTTCCATTCGCGATCAACTCGTCGAACTTATCTCTACGTGTGCCACTGATGTATGGTGTCTTACGGAAGGCAGCTATATCACTATTTATGAGTACGAATGTTGAATCATTAGTGCCATTTCTAAATTCATCTTTAAGACTCATCATGTTTTCTCTGATTGCGTTAATATCAGCTTCAGTAGCTTCTACTTTAAATGCAACAAAGTCGATATTCCTTGACTCTACTTGTTCAAGACTCTTATCATTCTTATGTTCATTGAAATATGTGCGAAGGCGATCTTCATCCACAGTAATGGTACTATCAGGAATGCTATTGAAATTTTTGCCTGCAAACTGAAAAGACACTTTATGTGTAGAGCCTTTTGCATTATCCATACCATCAATCTTGTTGTAGTAAACACTTTTACCCACCAATGTGTTGAATTTATTAGTCAGTTGACTTTCTATCAATCTTTTCTTTTCTTGTACATAAATTTCAGGTCTGTTCTTATAGACTAATGCATAATACTGTTGAACTGAATCTGGTGAGAGTCTTCCGTTAGGACCATTGAATCGAGCTTCTTTTGAGATTTCGTCTAAAACACCGTCTCCCCAACGAATATCGTCAAATTCATCTTCTGTCACTTGAATACCAGCGCTTTTAACACTTTTATAGAATACTCTATCACGCACCATGTTGCCCCAAGCTTGCTTTCGGGCTTGATCTCTAGTGATATTGCTGTTATATGTGGCATATAATTGTTCAATTCGAGCTGCTTCAGCTTCCAATTCATTAATATCTACTTGCTCACCATTTATGGTACCCACTGAAGGTATGCTCCCTGAAAACAGGCCTCCACTTCCTAAGGCATCTCCTAAAACGAACAGCAATATTGCCATTCCTATAAGTATTATTAATAATCCTGATCTTTTTCTTATACTACCTATTACTGCCATTTTCTTTGTTCTTTTTCATTTTAAAAGGGGCTGCGAATATACGACGGCTATTTGATAAATGAAAGCCCTTTTTATTGTTTTATAGTAAGCTTTAATAATTCGATTTTATTGACACTCACCTCTATAACTTCAATTATAACTTCTTCTAAGTATATTTTTTCATTTTTCAGGGGAATGTTCTTGCTATGATACAAGACTAAACCAGCAAGTGTGTCGTACTCATCTGATTCAGTAATGGGTAGATTATACTTCTCAATCAATGTATCCAATTCATGGCGTGCGGAGAATAAATAAGCGTTATCACTTAGTTTTCTTTCTATTAACTGCTCTGTATCATGCTCATCTTCAATCTCTCCAAATATCTCTTCCACAACATCCTCTATGGTTAATATCCCTGCTGTTCCGCCATACTCGTCAACAACCACTGCCATACTTTGCTTTTGTCTTGTGAATTGCTTTAGGATATCACTTGCCAATTTAGATTCTGGTATTATTGTTAGAGGAAGTAAGATTGATTTTATTGATTTTGGCTTTTTAAATAATTCCCTGTTATGCACATAGCCAATAATATTATCGATTTGCCCCTTGAATATAAGTATTTTAGAAAGACCTGAAGAAAGGAAATTTTCTTTTAGGCGCTCTATATTGTCTGTAATATCCATAGCAACCACCTCATTTCTGGGTATCATTATATCTCTTGCTTTGGTTTTTCCGAAATCGAGAGCATTTTGGAATATCTGCACTTCATTTTCCATCTCAGATGTATCGGATTTGTGGAGCTCCATTTCAGAGAAGTAATTATCTAGATCCACACGTCCTAACACAGTCTCTGTTTCTTGTTTTTCGATTTTTGTAAATGTTTTGATTATAAACTCAGATAACAAAGAAATTAAGATGGCAGGTAGGAGCAATACAAAATAGGCTAACACGATGGGTATCAGAAAGAAATGGAGTGTTCTGTTAGGGTTAATTCTAAAGATAGTTTTAGGCAAGAATTCAGCGACAAAAAGCACAACTATACTTGAAACGAAGGTTTGGGCGAGAAGGACAAACACAAGATTATCCCATAGTCCTTCAATAGGTGGCGTTAATTTTTTCTCCATAAAGTAGGCATAGGCCACAAGCGCAAAATTATTGCCCACTAACATCGCCGCAATGAATGTTGACTTCCTTTTATTAAACCAAGACAGGATTCGATCCGCTATATGGCCTTGCTTTTTCCCTAGCTCAATTTGTAGTTTATTGGAAGATATAAAGGCGATTTCAGTTCCGGAAAACAAGGCGGAACACAGCAATGAAAGAATGATGATTATGTAATAGTAGTCCATAGCTGTATCAATGACATCAAAGGTATTTATTTTTTTGAGTCCACAGACATGAATTACTCTTTTTCCTCATAATTACCTACGGCTTCTATTCTCTTTCGCATGGATCGACGTGTGAAAAACAATACGAATGTGATGATGGGAAAAACATATTCTATGGTGCGTACTTCATGACCAGAAAAGAATAGGTATAGCGCATAACATGTCGTAAGGATAGCCACGACCAACCAAAATTTCTCCATCAATAGCGTAATTTTACTTGTTTTCATTTTCACTTATTGTTTGATTTCTAATTCTCCTCTTGGCTTGAGAATGGTATATTTTGTAAACGATTCATTGGAAACAATTCCATCACCATATATCACCCCATTGTTACGGTGTATTGTTATCGGATCTACAGAGTACATGGTGGCACTATCTTGCAACCAAACCAATCTTTGGGTTAAAAGTTTTTCTCCACCCGTATTTGAAAAGACTACACTATCCAGGGCTTCCATTCTGGCGCTTTGTTCATAAAACAAACCACGCTTTGAGGTCAATTGTGCATTAAGCTTCATCTGACTATCATAGATTTCAAGCTTGAGTCCATCCTCAATAACCACGTAGGATGAATCTTGATTGTATTGCTTCATGACACCAGCAAACAATTTGTTCTTTATCTTTCCTTTTTCGGTGAAATGATATTCAGCATTATGGATTATTTGCGATGGTTCAGTATCATCCCCGGCTATATCAGTAATCACATCCATGTCATTTTGACAAGAAAAAAATATCCCCATCATTGAAATGATGAGGATATATGATGTTTTTCTAATTGACACAGTTCTTAGTTGCTTTTCCTAATGGTAGTTTTCTCACCAACACATGGCACTGTATAGCTATCTCCGGCTTTTAATCCTATAAAGAATAAGTCCTCCTTGGTTGGGTAATGATTAGCGCATATCCCAAGTCTTTTGTTAGCGGTAGCTTTTGTTTTCTCAGAAGAGTCTACTGCTTTTGCTTTGGAATAATAGTCGGCAGCTAACCAGTATACTGAAGCGCCACTAAGTTTATCCGCTCCACAAGCACCAGCTTTTTTTCTAATGATATCCCCTTTAATGATATATGCCGTTCCGTTGTTAGGGTTTATCTTCAGCAATTGACTAGCAAGTGCCTGAGCTTTTCCGGTTTTACCAACTGATATTGCTAACAATCCAGCACTCTTAACTAGAGCTTCCTTATCGGAACAGTCTCCACAAAGCTCAATGGCTTGCTCGAAATAAGGAAGGGCTTTTGAATTTTCACGTTTCTTTACGTATGCCTTCCCAAGTCCGTATGCTGATTCCCAAGTAGGTTCAGTTTTATGAACAAATGAAGCGACTGGAATGAATAACTCAGAGTCAGTACAGTCTTTTCTATTCATGATAGACAGTGCTTTTTTATTTAATTCTAAATCTTCAGGATTAGCTTCTAATTTTTCTTTAAACAATTTTACGATGTCATCGCATTCAGCAACTGCAATGAAATATGTATCCACGTTGTTTTTAGTCGTTTTGTATCCTTTTATAGATTTTGCTTGTTTCTCATCATTCGGATCTAAGGTGGTCAGGTTATGATTGATAATCTCAGATACCACGATATACTCATTTAGCAAGGTCTCTACAGGTGCATTTCCATCTTTAAACTCATTGTATATTGCGGAGAAATATTTAGAAATAACAGCCGCTTTGGAATCATTTCCTTCCATGTCAATAGATTTTTTCATAATGACAATAGCCTCTGCCACCTTCTCCGGCTGATACTTGTACATATTAGAACCTTTTTTTCCAAGGACATATCCTTCACGTCCAAATGAAGCTATACGAGTGTCATATAGAAACATAAGCTTGTCGATATACTCTGCTTTCTTTGTGTCATCCTTAGCTTCTTTAATAAGAGCCTTCAACATCTTCTCCCCTTTGGTGTATAAGCTTTTTCTTGATTTAGGACATTCTGTGACACAATGATTCCATGGCTCGTAAGCATCAATATAATTCTTTTGCTTAATGAATTCCTGAACCAGGAAAAGGTTCTTTACACAACTAACGCTGTCTGTACCATAATCGTATTTGGTTTTTTGCGCTGAAAGAGATCCAACACTCATTAAAACTCCTAGTACTGCTAAAATTATCTTGTTTTTCATATCACTTTTATTTAATCGTATTTACTTTTTCTAAACCACTTGTCGTATTTCTGTATAGGATGGAAACTGAATCCTACCATCAATCTAAAATAGTCTTCCTTAATTAGCGCATCGGTAATTGTACCTCTTGACCCAAAACCTAGACTTATATCAAGACTAGAATCTGAATCCTTTTGCTTCAAGCCGTACACTAGCGGTAGACTAATACCAAGATTTATGCCATTTTCAGTTATTGCCCGTCCATTAAGGGTTAAAAACTGTGTAGATGACCTATAACCCATCCTATAAGTACACATTTGAAAATAGTTATCGACTTTCAAAAAACTAATATTTGGTCTATATTGAATTCCAATTATAAGGTTAGTATTGTCTGTTACTTCATTAAATTCATTAATCTCAAAGAAATTCGTTTCGAAATCACTCCAATTATTCATTGAGTAATCCACACCAAAAAGTATATTACGTTGGAAATCTTTATTCTTAGGCACAAAATTGTAGTCCAAAGAAAATCCCATACCTTTTGAATTTGGTAGTTTAGCGTATCCCTTTTGGTCTCTTGCTGAACTTATAGAGTCTATTGGGGTCTCCTCTCCTGATACATTTTGTGTATAGGAAAATACATCTTTACTTTTTACCCCAGCCAAGTTAAATGACGGCTGGTAGCTCATCCCCACGTTTAAAATTAAAGCTGACTCTTTGCTTGAGTTCTTTTTTCTCATCAAGTAGGCTCTGTAAAAAAGACCATAGTCTAACCCAAGGTCATTATAAGTGGTGCGATCCGCAATAAAGCTATTGACAAAACCTTCACCAACAGGAAATTCAACCCGCTTAGATTTTGTTACTGAACCAAAATAATACTTAAGTCCAAGTCCAACACTTAAATAATTGTGCTGTTTAAAGATTGAAGTATCTCTTCCTACTGTAGCTCTGTACCCTCCTTTTATAAAGAAGTTACTTATTCCTCCTTTACCATCATAATTTAATTTTACTGGGGATTCAACTCCATCAACATTAACGCTATCTGTATATTGGTATCCCATAGTTGTAAAGGGAATAAATCCTAATGCTATTCCTCCTTTGGTTTTAGCAAAAGGAAAAGACAAAGCGAAATTATCAATCTGCGTATAACTGTTTTTTTGATTGTCCGTTGTGTTTGAAGCTGTTACTTGTTCATGTTTGATGCCAAATGTATAAGTCGGCTGAATTGTAAATGCAAGAGAAGCCGGATTATTTATATTTATAAATAATGGATTTGCTATTCCGTAGGATAATCCTGCCATGCCCTGTTGTTTGGTAAAGGCTCCTAAATGAACATCACCCAATGCAAATCGAGAGTAAACAGAAGAGTTTGTTACTTGCGCATTTACAGCGACAGTAAAAAGGCACAACAGTAAAGTAAGTATTCGTATTTTCATTTATTAAATAGCAATATTTTATTTAAGCCCTTCAACGTAAGATTTGGGTCTGCAAAGATGGTATTTTTAAGTCCTTCTGCAAAAAAAATACCATCCCCACCAGTTATACAAGTTTCAGTGTCATTATATTCTGTTTCAAACTGGTTACAGATTCCTTGAATTTCCATAGTTATTCCATTAATAACACCAGATTGAATGGATTCTTTTGTGCTTGAACCTATGAGCTTAATTTTTCTACGCTCTTGTACTAACGGCAATCTTTCAGTAAAAGTATTCATGGACTTATATCGCATGTGTAGACCGGGTGAGATGGCACCCCCAACAAATCTATTCTCCAGTACGTAATTATAGGTTATACATGTGCCAATATCAATTATAAGTTTATTTTTCTTTTGTGATAGACTATAAATGGCTACTGCATCTGCTATCCGGTCAAGTCCCGGAAATGAATTAACGTCATAGTCTATTGCGATAGGCAACGGAATATTCCGATCAAAAAAGATGACTTCTATATCATTGTTTGATAACAGAGCTAGTATATCAGATATTTCGATGGCAACACTTGAGACGATAGCCCTAGTTATGGCATATTCCCCCAATATTACGTTGATTATACCAACCGCGTCTTTATGCTTACAATAACTTATATCCTTAATCGATTCCCGTTGAAATACAGCAACTTTTAGCCGTGTGTTACCTATATCTATTACAAGATTCATTCTGCGAAAATAAAAACAAAAAATATTAAACTAAGAAAAAAGGTTAATAAATAATCGAAGTTATCGGTCTCATTATCAATCTATTTCTATGATATATGGTTAAATATAATTAGATTTTAAAAATAAGCTTCCATTATAAAGAATTATTTCTAAATTTGCGCTCTCTATAAACAAAGGGTGCTATAGCTCAGTTGGTAGAGCAATGGATTGAAAATCCATGTGTCCCTGGTTCGAATCCAGGTAGCACCACTTTTAATGAAAGCCAAAGTTGTTTATTCAGCTTTGGCTTTTTTGGTAACCCCTGTTTTCATACTTTTGACCCAACATACTAAAGATAATTTCGAATGAAAAACAATGGTACGGGCAAACGCAATGCGCTTCTGATAATCATGGACGGTTGGGGTCATGGCAAGAAAGATAATACAAATGCTATCCATCAAGCAAACACGCCATTTATTGATAGTCTGTATTCCACCGTTCCAAATAATGAACTCAGAACAGATGGCACCCATGTGGGACTACCAGATGGACAGATGGGTAATTCTGAAGTTGGACATCTAAATATCGGTGCAGGAAGAGTTGTGTTTCAGGATCTTGCAAAGATAAATAGAGAAATTGAAAATGGATCATTTGCTAACAACAAAGAATTACTAAGGGCCATACAATCTGCTAACGATTCAGGTTCTACGCTCCATCTAATGGGTTTGCTATCTGATGGGGGTATTCATTCTTCCCTTGAGCATCTATTTGCGCTTCTAGATGTTTGTTATGCGCACAAAGTTGAGAAGGTAATGGTTCACGCATTTACTGACGGCAGGGACACAGATACAAATAATGGCATACTTTATATCAAACAACTTGAAGAGAAATTATCTCAAACCCAAGGAGAAATTGCTACAGTAATTGGTCGGTATTACGCAATGGACAGGGATAATCGTTGGGAAAGAATTAATAAAGCTTACGATCTAATCACTTCCGGAAAGGGGCTATCTACTTTAGATTTTAAAAAATCGATTCAGGAACAATATGACAGTGGAATCTCTGATGAATTCATGTCACCTATAGTGTCAAATAAGTATGAAGGCATGCATGATATGGACGTAGTTATATGCTTCAATTTCAGGACAGATAGATGCCGTCAAATATCTACAGTTCTTTCACAAAAAGATATGCCAAATGAACATATGAAAACTTTAAATATTTCATATTTCACAATGACCAGATATGACCAAGCTTTCAAAAATATCGGTGTGCTCTATGATAAAGATAATCTTAAATCCACTTTAGGTGAAGTGGTATCTAATGCAGGTATGACACAAGTAAGAATGGCGGAGACTGAAAAGTATCCTCATGTAACTTTTTTCTTTTCTGGTGGTAGAGAAGATGTGTTTAAAGGAGAAAAGCGAATCATGGCGAACTCTCCGAAGGTAGCTACTTATGATTTGCAACCTGAAATGAGTGCTAATGAGCTTTTACTAAAAGCCATAGCCAACTTAGAGAGTGAAAAACCAAATCTAATGATTCTAAATTTTGCCAATCCGGATATGGTAGGTCATACAGGAGTAGTACCAGCTATTATCAAAGCAGTAGAGACTATTGATGCGTGTACGAAACAACTTTGTGAAACAGCTCGAGCTCTAAACTATGAGGTATTAATCATTGCGGATCACGGTAATGCAGAATTAAATATCAATCCTAATGGAACGCCCCATACAGCACATACGCTTAATCCAGTACCTATTTTTTATCTTGGTGAAAAATATAGCGCCATTGAACCAGGTGTATTAGCGGATGTTGCTCCTACTTTGTTGTCGTTACTAGAAATACCAATACCAAGTGAAATGACTGGTCATTCCCTTTTATCTTAACTGCGTACTAGCTATCTCAGGATAGTGAAGTGACCTTTCTTTTGCTCCGTACCATCAGCAAATATGATTACCCAATAGTACGTTCCATCTGGACTATTCTTTGGATCCCAAAAGTATTCTGACGACTCACTCATCAACTTACCCCATCTGTCATAGATAAATAATGTGCCTTTATTCGCAAGCAATTCTTCAGCTTCAAACAGTGCGTTGATATCATCTCCATTTGGAGTAATTACATTTGGAATCATGCAATTAAGAACTGTCACGGTATCTGTAAAATAAACTGGAAAGTCGAATGGGTTGGAAATACCGAGGGTATCTCTCATTCTTTGACAATAATCTCTAACTTCTAACTGTAGGTAGGCAATGTTTTCATCCTCAGCGAATTGTACTACGTTACCAATGGTGCCATTACCCGTCCAATTATCGTATTCTAAATCACCAAAAACAGGATTCTGTCCCCATGTATAATAATAGGGTGAGCGTCCACCACTAGCCATAGGACTCAGTTCTAAATCCTCCCCAATACAAATATAATCTGGCACATCTTCATCAATTGTAACAGTGGCCGGCATAATTAAAGTGCCTGTTCCTTCTGCTTCTCGACCACAACCATCTGTAACAATTACGGTGTACTCCGTGTCAATATCAGGAGTTACGAGGTTAGGTGAAGTCGTTCCTCCGTCTGACCATTGATAGGTAAATGGAGCTGTTCCATGGTCTATTTCAGCATAGAGCGGGAATTCAATTCCTCGACAATACGTGCTATTAATTCCAACTTCAACGACAGGGTGACTAGGGATAGAATTAACTATCCAAACCGAATCTGGCTCACTAAACATTCCGCAACCATCCATTACTGTAATATTATAATAAGTAGAGTCGTATTGTATTTCTGGTACGGGAACCAATAATTGGGTTTCATCTCCTAAAACAACCCCATTTTGAGTCCAAGTAATGTCATACTCAGGAACACCTGGATACATAGGCACTGCAAAAATATTAGCAGAATCTACGGGGCAATATACGCTTACTGTCTCGGCATCTAATGGGAAAGTATAGTTGTCCACAATATTTACCGTTAAAGTATCAAGAAAAATAAAACTTCCTTCAGCTCCCGTCTCGGATGAATAAATCAACACCTCCATCACTTCCATGCCTTCGTCAATACCATCACTTATGGCATACATTGGAAAGATAATTTCTTCGACTCCCTCTGGTAAAATAGTATCTAATGGCAAAGGATTGTAATCCGTCCCATAATCAGCACTGCCAGTATAAACAAATTCATACCAGAGTGAATCAAGAACACATCCCTCTCGTCCAATATAAAAGTATCCACTGTCACAGAGTTCACTTGCTTCAACAAGGCCTAATGAACTATAAGTTACCGCATCGATTCCATTAAGACCAGAGGAGAAACTACCACCTTCAAGAAATACTCCTGAATCTAAAGCAGTATCCCCAGCATCTGCAATTGCCATTTTGATATGATAAGTTTCACCAGGAACAACATTTGCTGTAGCAGTTAATACTACCGTAAGTCCATCATATTGCACATAAAAATCATCGGAAGCGTAAGGCTCATTAGTCCCATCTCCATTAATGACATAATACTCTGAATTTACTACGTCATTTACATTATCTATTGATACTACATCGCCTGAAGGCAATACCGCTATATTGTCAGAACCATCAGGGAAAAGCGTATTGTCAGGGGTACTATAAGGCCCTGAAATACCAGGCCCACAAAGAAAGAATCCAAAAACGTCATTAAAACCACCATTTACGAACTCTAAGTATTCATCAGATCCAAAAATATAACTAAATGTTAAAACATCATCCTCAGGAACAAAATCAAATTCCAAAACTGCTACATCATTCACTGGAAATCCAGGAATAAGAAGCTCCAAGTCAGCATCTCCATTAATTGGGTTGTCAGCCCCCAATGTAAATCCACCACTATTATTAGGGCCTAACGCTCCAGTAACATCGCCTGATGCTAGAATAATACCATCACATAAATCAATCACACCTTCATTGCTTGTGAAAAAACCGCATTGAGAATTTACTGCACTCCCCGGATTGCCGTTAAACGTAATATTGGACGCAACAACACCACCTCCTAACAATACATCTTGGACGTATTCCTCAGGTGACATATCATTCGTTACAGCAAGCTGAGAATAAAACGCATTACTGATAAAGAGAAAGAATAGAAAGGGTAAAATTTTGTGAATCATACTTAATAATTTAGTTTGCTAATTTAGATAATAAAATGACATTACCGAATTACTGTTACAGAACCTTTAATGCTTTCTCGTTCGCCAGCATTCGGTCGAATATTGATAATGTAACTATATACGCTATTCATTGTGTAAAATCGCTCATTATCAGCGCCTTTTCCATTCCATTTTTCTGTAATATCCTTGGAATGAAAAAGTATTTTTCCCCATCTATCAAAAATACTGATCTCAAATTCTTCCAGATTATTACCTGAAACGAAGAAAAGATCGTTGATTCCATCTCCATTTGGTGAAAAAGAATTGGGTATATAGATAGGTTTAGGTGCAATAATTTCATGTAAGGTAGAATCGACACACCCCATTGATGTTGTTGCTGTAAGGGTCACAAAATGATCTGATAAATCCGTATACATGTGAGATAATTCAAACTCTGACGAGGTGAAACCGTCTCCGAAATCCCAACGATAAACAATATCTCCTGCATTATCACTTTGTGTATGATTTTGTACCTCCACACCATAGTAATCTAACTCAATAGCAGTAAATATTGCTTCCACAAAAGATACTTCTATACTGGTTGAAGCAGATTCGGTAGCGCCACATTGGTCGATTATGCTTAATTCATAGACTGTGCTTTGCAAAGGACTTACAGTGATAACATCCTCATCCTGGGCTGTAGAAGTCCAGCTATAAATATATGGTGGCTTCCCTCCCGATACCTCTGAAACTATGACTGCAACATCTCCTTTGCAAATTGACTGTTCCTCTGTTAGGTTAATTATGATTGGGATCGGAGGTACATTGACTTGCATGACATCCGTAGTGGTTATTCCACATCCATCTGTTAAGATTACAGATAATTGGGTATCTCCAGTAGCAATATAGTCCAGAGAGGTTTCTGTGCCAAGAAGCTGTCCTTCTTGATACCAAGCAAAGGTATATTCACCATTACCTCCAGAGTAGCTATTAATATTCATCACGACTTCTTCAAGGCAAAGCAATTCAACTTCGTCATTGATATCCACTTCTAATTCTGGGTAAACTGGGACAGTCACAAGATACGTAGCGCTAATTGTACCTGCGTTACAAATATCTTCTACTTCCATGGTGTATTCTGTGGTAATTCCAGGAGAAGCGTAAAAAACAGAATCTTGATACTGAGGTAAGAGTGTGCCGTCGGCATACCATGAGTAACTGTATTGCCCATATCCACCGGATACACTAGAGCCAATCAACACAGAATCTCCACAATCGTTATTATAATCTCCTCCGTCTAAAGCGAGAGCTTCTGGATCGTCATAGATATCAAATGTGAAATGGCTAGTTACATTGACCCCACAGGCAGATTCCACTGTATTGGTTATATCAATAGCTACATCTTCTATACCCTCAACAATTCCATCTGCAATTGCAGTTATTTCAAGCGTTACAATACTGTCTCCCGGAGGAAATATAACTTGATTTGGAATGTTGGTGTAATCCACACCATTAATTGCTGTACCAGAAGTCACTAATTCCACAACGGCAGATTCATCAAGATCACCAAATCGAGTAAACACTAATGTACCTGTACCACAATTTTCATAAAGTACATTGACAGACACCCCTATATTCAGTTGCAACTCCGTTTGAATAGCCATGCTACTCGAAAAACTTCCTTCCTGAAGAAACACCCCGGAATCTAAGGCTGTATCCCCTGCATCAGCAATAGCCAACTTGATATGATAAGTCTCGCCACATTGAACCAATGCAAAAGCTTCCAGCGGAGTGGTAAAACCATCGTACTGAATATAAGATTCATCAGAAAAAAAAGGCTCATCAAATCCCTCACCATTCACCACATAATATGCCGAATTTGATGCGTCATTGACATTATCTATCGTCACTGCTTGAGTAGTTCCCGGTACTAATGCAATATTTGCAGATCCATTAGGGAATATAGTATTGTCAGGTGTAGAAAATGGCCCAGAGATTCCTGGTCCGCATAAGAAAAACCCAAAAGCATCGTTAAACGAAGAGTTAACAAATTCTAAATACTCGTCTGATCCAAAAACGTAATTAAAACTTAGTGTATCCCCATTTGGAATAAAATCAAATTCTAAAACAGCGATATCGTTCATATCAAAACCAGGGTTAAGCTGCTCTAAATCTAAATCCCCTGTCATTCCGCCATCAGGTATGATCTCTGAATAACCCCCAGTATCATTAGGACCTAAAGCACCAATAACGTCACCAGTTGCAAGAATCAACCCACTCGATATTCCCACATTTGCATTATCACTATTAAAGTATCCCACTTGGACATTTATCTCATTGGCTGGAGCACCATTGAAGGTGATATTGGAAACCGATACCCCTTCACCCAAAAGTATATCTTGGACATACTGTTCTACCGTAAGGGTATTCTCAATAATTAGCTGCCCCGAAACCATTAATGGAGTGCATACAACAACTAACAATAAGAAAAACCGATTCGCAACCGTTTGGTTCATTTTGTTTTTATTTAGCATGGTAAATATAGTATTTATACTAATATGACGTTAGTTTTTCAGTTAGAAAGCCTCACATACTATGTTAAAAAACCAACATGTGTTGGATTCTTATATGTTTTTAACGAAAAAATATCATTCATTATAGAAAACAAAAAAGCGATACTTCAATTAAGAAGTATCGCTAAGAATCAATTAGTAGGTTACTTAATCTAGTTCTTTAGATTACTCTACTACCAAACGTTTTATTTTATTCAAGCCATTATTGTTGCCTATTCTCACAAAATACACTCCTGAAGCTATATGCGACATATCAATGATCTTTCTATATCCCGTACCGCTATTTTCAATAGTATAGAATGCTAAGGTTTGACCAGCGGAATTAAAAACAGTCAATGGCAATCTGTCCGTGAAATCTGAGGTATTCATAACCAATTCAAATTGATTGCCACCTAGGGTGTTGATTACAATATCGCTGGATGCAAATGAAAACTCATCAATACCAACGACACCAGATACGTTTACTGTAAAATCATTTGTACGTCCATAGGTAAGGTCACTACAAGGATCACCAATATCCCCTTCAAACCCTGGGTCACCGGCTCTAACTCTCATGGTATGCATGCCATTCGAATAATCAAAGTCTGTAAAGTCAATTGTAAAGTCTAAATCAACATCAGCCTCTGGCACAGCGCCTGAAGCAACCAACTCATTACTTGAGAAAGAGAAGTCATCATTAAAATCAATCCAAATCGAATAGTCTCCTGCATAACCCATTTGAAGAGCACCTTCAAACGGATTTTGACCCAAATCAAAATTGAAAATAATATCTGTATTATCCGTATATCCTGCCTCTCCACAGGCCACAGAGATATCTTGATCGGCCACTTGTAATTGTGTGATACCGTCATTAAAACCGGCACAATCAGACGCTGGCTGACAAATAAAATTAGAAACGACTGAAGACAAATCATCATTAGACTCATCTGCATCCCCATCTAATTCAGTACCTGTTAATACATCATAGTCCCCAAGATCCGCCAAGTTTGCATTAGCACTAAAAGTATAGTCATCCGATTCTCCTTGCGCTATTGAACCTGTATATGTCTCTTGCACAACCGTTCCGTTATTAATTGAATAGAAAACAGGAATACTTGTTTGCGTTGCAGAACCAAAATTGGTTATAGTTACGATAACTTCTTCATTGGCTGTTAATCCAGAACCAGAGACGGGATTAATTCTTCCAGTTACACCTACATCGTTTGGAAATAAGTGTGTCACTTCTTTTGTGATTGCATCATTGTCGTTATACTGATCATCCGCAAACATTGTGGAAGCAGTAATGGTATAAGTTTGACCTTCGGTTGAAAAATCACCCGTTGTCGTAAAGCTATATTCTGCTGTGGTAGTGGCGGCTATTGTTCCAGGGAATGATTCAGCAACCACACTTCCTCCATCTATTTGATAGGTGATGTCAAAACCAGTAACATCTTCTAGTCCGTAATTAAAGATGGTAATTGTGATTTGCTCACTGCCGGTAAGAGCACCATCTTCAGGGGTATTAATAGCTACCACTCCGATATCATTATCAAAGTCACTAGCTATTTGGAATACTCCAACGATATCATTATTTAAATATTCATTAATAAACCAGAATTTTTTATCACTTACCGGGTCTAAGTCCAGTTTTCCATAGTCACCATAACGATTTCCTTGTATGTCTCCTGCGCCCATACCTATTAGCTCCTCCGCAATAGTCATAGTACCAGCTGGATCATTTGCGTATCTACCTGTATAGTATGACCCTACTCTAAAGTCTGTAGGATTTGGAGTAGTGGGTCCTGCCATAGAGGTGTAACCCATTCCTATGTTACCTTGAAAATCCATTGCCATACTCGACATCCAAGCGTGTTTACCATCTGGAGAGGTGTATGTTCCTTCTTGATACATTGTCCAAGGTTGGTTGTCACCATCTTGACGGAATTCATACCATCTAATACCAGCTAGTTTATCTGCACTTGCATCCACATCCACCACAAAACTGAAAATTGCAGAGTTGTGATCTCCAAATTTTCTGAATTGTGCTTGATTCATTATTGTTGCCTGTAATGCATCAATACCTGCTCCTCCGCCAGGTTGAATTAAGTTAGAAAAACTACCGCCATCAAAAACACCAATAAAAGGTGTGGTAACGAAAGTTTCAGCATCACTCACTTGCGAATTTGCTGAGTTCGCCCAATCGACATCAATAGTCCATAGCTTAATATGATCTTCACTCACTCCACTATAAGCATCATCTTGCAAGTAAACTACTGTAGCTCCACCTACCGCAGGCAAGTTGTCATCCGTTACATTTAATACTTGAGAACTTGAGAATCCACTAGTGACAATACCTGGTAAACTAAACCCTTGTATTCCTGGGCTATTTTCTCCAGCAAGCATTGCATCACGTTCCAATGCCCATACTTCATTTCCAGAGGTGTTATCTGTCAGATAATATCCATCACTCCAGACGGATAATTTTTGATAGTCCGCTATTTGCGAAACACTATAAACAAACCAGTCAGAATTTACGGGGTCAGGACCACTTGAGACAGCGACTTCTGCTCCACTGCCAAAAAACAAATACGATATTACCCAACGATCAGCCACATTATCATAAGAAGCAGTAAGATCACAACATCCACCACTTGAAAAGATATTATTTACATTTAAAGGTCCTGTAAGGTCATTTCCTTCTTTATCATATATAATAAACCCAGTGTTATAGACAATAAAAACATGGTCTGGACCAACAGCCATTGCTGGATCTGAAGGAGAACTAACACTGTTATTCACTTCAAAAACCAATGATGGTGCTTTCGCTAATAACTTTCCAGTCATGGTATCTGCATTTTTTACCAGCGCATCATCTGTACTTTGCTTATCCTTACCCGGTATAACTAGATTTTTTGAAGACCTGCCGTCTTGTGATGTTTCTGTCAAAGGAATAGCAGGTTTCAACTTACTTTTAGAGCTCAAAGATGGCTCGACACGTTTTAGTGAGATGTTGCCAGAATAACTTGCGGCTGTATTTATGTCCTGTGCTTGTAGTTGTGTCCCCCAACTAAAAATCAAGGATAGTATAAATGTATAATATGTATATTTCATGTTTTGTTTGATTTCAAAATTATTTTCAAGTGTCGAAAGTACAAATAATTAATCTCGTCACTAGGGATAAAGATGACTTTACACTTTGTCAAAAACTTGCATTATAGTATTCCCAAATTTCAAAAATTGAATTCCTTTTATTTTTCACCAACGTTTTTCTACTTACTTTTACAAAAAAATGGAATGCTTTTTGTTCCATTCTATATATAATTGATATGAATAAATTTACCGCTATATTTATTGTACTGTGCTTAATGGTTTTTACCGGATGTAGAACTAATAAAACTGTCGCTGAAACCAACGTAAGTTCTGAAATTGACCAAGATATGATAAATGAAAAAATGAGGGAACAGGGTTATAAAAAAGGATTGATCTCAGCTTCAACGAATGATAGCTCCTGTCCATATACCATCGCCATCGAAGAGGAAGACTATCCTTACCTTCTTGACCCAACCAATCTTGAAGAAGATTTTATGGTAGATGGGTTCAAAGTTTGGTTCAAGTTTACTTCATTAAGAATGGCTAGTAGATGTTCTGAGGCAAACCCAATAAGAATTGAAGACATAAAAAAAAGAGAAGGATAACCTTCTCTTTTTTCATTTTTTCGGAGCGTCACGCACAAATTTTTATGCGCCACACATCAAGCAATCATCGGTACTACCTTCTTTTGATATTTTGATTATCTCTTGCATTTCTTCTACTGACATCGGTTGAATATCTATACCATTGTTTACACCTTCGTTATCAGATGGTTTTTGGGGTGCTACTTTTGGAGTTTCAAGAACTACAGGAGTCTCAATATCCACTGGTGTTACGATATTTTTCTCTTCCTTTTCCACGGTAAATTTAATGGCATCCACTGCGGACTTCGTTCTTAAATAATACATGCCCGTTTTCAATCCAGACTTCCAGGCATAGAAATGCATCGAAGTTAATTTAGACATGTTTGCATTTTCCATAAATAGATTGAGTGATTGTGATTGATCAACGAAATAGCCACGTTGTCTTGACATGTCGATAATGTCCTTCATCTTCAACTCCCAAACTGTTTTGTATAGGTCTTTTATATCTTGTGGAATAATATCAATATGTTGTATTGATCCATTAGCTCTCATGATACTCTGCTTTAGGCTTTCGTTCCATAATCCCATTTCCACAAGATCTTTTAATAGGTGTTTATTCACAACGATAAACTCACCTGACAATACTCTTCTGGTGTAGATATTTGAAGTGTAAGGCTCAAAGCATTCATTATTCCCAAGAATCTGAGAAGTAGATGCCGTTGGCATTGGTGCCACCAGTAATGAATTTCTCACGCCATTCTCCATAATCTCTTTTCTCAATCCTTCCCAATTCCATCGTCCACTAAGTTCTTTATCGTCCATACCCCATAGATTGAACTGAAATTCTCCTTTGGAGATAGGCGAACCTTCATAGGACTCGTAAGTTCCCTCTTCCTTAGCTAATTCCATAGAAGCTGTTAGAGCAGCAAAATATAATGTTTCAAAAATATCCTTATTCAATGCTTTTGCAGCATCAGAGGTGAATGGCATTCTTAATCTGATAAATGTATCTGCCAGCCCTTGAATTCCCAATCCAATTGGACGGTGTCTCATATTTGAATTACGCGCCTCTATCACTGGGTAATAATTTCTATCGATTACTTTGTTAAGGTTACGCGTTACTCTCTTAGTGATTTTGAATAGTTCTTTATGGTCAAATTCACCTTTCTTTAAAAACATTGGTAAGGCAATTGATGCTAGGTTGCAAACTGCGACCTCATCCTTACTAGTATACTCCATTATCTCTGTACATAAATTTGAAGATTTGATAGTACCGAGGTTTTTTTGGTTGGATTTCCTATTCACAGAATCCTTGTATAACATATAAGGTGTACCTGTCTCTATTTGTGATTCCAATATTTTCTCCCACAATTCTCTTGCTCTTATGGTCACTCTACCTTTTCCTTCTTCTTCATAACGCATATAAGTTTTATTAAACTCATCGCCATGCATATCATACAAGCCAGGGCATTCATTTGGGCACATAAGTGTCCAGTCACCATCTTTCTCTACTCTCTCCATGAATAAGTCTGGAATCCACATTGCATAAAACAGATCTCTCGCTCTTCTTTCTTCTGCACCATGGTTTTTTTTCAGATCAAGAAAATCCATAATATCCGCATGCCAAGGCTCAAGGTACATTGCAAATGATCCTTTTCTTTTTCCACCACCTTGATCTACGTACCTTGCGGTATCGTTATATACTTTTAGCATCGGAACGATTCCGTTAGAGGCGCCGTTAGTACCCCCAATATATGATCCTTTGGCTCTTATATTGTGAATTGCGATACCAATTCCACCAGCCGATTGTGATATTTTGGCTGTCTGTTTAAGAGTGTCATATATTCCATCAATGCTATCGTCTTGCATAGTTAGCAAGAAACACGAAGACATTTGAGGCTTCGGAGTACCAGCGTTAAAAAGCGTTGGTGTAGCATGTGTGAAATACTTTTTGGACATCAACTCATAGGTCTCCATTACTGCATCTAAATCATCTAGATGAATTCCGATTGAAACTCTCATCAACATGTGTTGAGGACGTTCAGCTATCTTCCCATCAAGCTTTAATAGGTATGATCTTTCCAAAGTCTTAAATCCAAAATAGTCATACCCAAAGTCACGATTATAAATAATAGAGGAGTCGAAAAAATCTCTATTATCCATTATCACCTTGAACACATCCTCGGCAAGTAAAGATGCTTTTTTACCTGTTTTAGGATTGACACATTCGTGGAGATCTGTCATCACTTCTGAAAAGCACTTCTTGGTGTTTTTATGCAGATTAGAGATTGATATTCTTGCGGCTAATATGGCATAATCTGGATGCGCTATGGTCATGGTGGCGGCCACTTCAGCAGCCAAAGAGTCTAGTTCAGGGGTAGTAACCCCGTCATAGATTCCCTCAATTACTTTCATAGCAACTTTGATTGGGTCAACAATTGGGTTTAAACCATAACAGAGTTTTCTAACTCTTGATGTTATTTTATCAAACATCATTGGCTCTTTTTTTCCGTCTCTTTTTATTACAAACATGTATTCTATTAGTTTTTGTATTGCCGTATTTCTACGGCGAAATGTGTTCAAAGTATATTTAGTCTTACAATAGCTGGTCGGCTTTGTTGCTTAAAACTAGTTTTTAAAAATCAGCATCGAAGGCGATTTTATTGGACTCCTTATCCTTGTTTAGTACCCCCGCTTTTTGGTATTCAGATACTCTTTTTTCAAAGAAATTTGTTTTTCCTTGTAAAGAGATCATATCCATAAAATCAAAGGGGTTTGGTGTATTGTATTCTTTCTTACAACCAAGTTCTCCGAGCAATCTATCGGTAACAAATTCGAGGTACTGCGTCATCAATTTTGCATTCATACCTATAAGACTTACAGGAAGTGATTCGGTCACAAATTCTCTTTCGATATTCAGAGCATCAAGGAGAATTTCACGAATTCTTTCTTTAGGCACTTTGTTAACTAAGTGTTCATTGTGAAGGTGTACAGCAAAATCACAATGCACTCCTTCATCTCGTGATATAAGTTCATTACTGAACGTCAATCCGGGCATGAGCCCTCTTTTCTTCAACCAAAAGATAGAGCAAAATGCGCCTGAGAAAAATATTCCTTCCACCGCTGCAAAGGCAATTAACCTCTCTGCAAAAGAATCAGACTCTATCCATTTCAAAGCCCAATTTGCTTTTTTTGCAATGGCAGGAAATACCTCTAAAGCTCTAAATAATTTATCTTTTTCCTCCTCATCTTTTACATAAGTATCAATGAGAAGAGAGTACGTTTCTGAATGAATGTTTTCCATCATAATTTGGAATCCATAGAAAAATTTCGCCTCAGCATATTGCACTTCATTCACGAAATTTTCCGCTAAGTTTTCATTGACTATCCCATCAGAAGCGGCAAAGAAAGCGAGGATATGTTTAATGAAGTACCTTTCATCTTCTGTTAATTTTTCTGACCAGTCGGTAATGTCTTGGTGAAGGTCAATTTCTTCAGCAGTCCAGAAGCTTGCTTCCATTTTTTTATACCATTCCCAAATATCATGATGCTTGATAGGAAATATTACAAACCTGTTCTTGTTTTCCTGTAGGATTGGTTCAATAAATGTGGACATTCAATAAAATTATTTATAATTAAAAATTCTCTTAAAAAGAGGGGGTAACAAAGATGCGAAATAACTAGCCAGAAATAAAAGTAGGAATTATTCACATATCCCCAAAGTTTTGCACAAATGACTAAATCAAAAATATGGCTTGCATCCCATATAAACAAAGTTTAATTTATTAAAATACAAACAACTAAACTTATCATTTCTTCTGTTGAAACTTTTACAAGATAAAAAAATGGACGTCATAAAAAGTGTCCGAAGAAAAAAAATATTCACTTATCTTTGATGAAAATTTTTATACTGATTATGGAAGCTACACAGAATTACTTACAAAAGGAAAAGGATCGATTTTTAGAAGAACTATTTGAGCTTTTAAGAATGCCTTCCATCAGTGCTGATCCAAATTACAAAGACCAAGTGATAGCAACTGCCGAGATGGTAAAAGAACGGATGGAGGAGGCTGGTCTAGAAAATTTAGCGCTGTTTGAAACCACTGGTTATCCAGTAGTATATGGAGATAAATTAGTGGATTCTTCCTTGCCGACTATTTTGGTGTACGGACATTATGATGTGCAGCCGGCGGAGCCGTTAGATTTGTGGGACAGCCCTGCATTTGAGCCTGAGATACGTGACGGGAAAATATATGCCAGGGGCGCATGTGATGATAAGGGACAAATGTATATGCATGTAAAAGCGGTAGAGGCGATGATTAAGTGTGATGAACTTCCGTGCAATGTGAAATTTATGATTGAAGGAGAAGAAGAGGTTGGGTCTGGCGGCCTATCTGGTTTTGTGAAAGAAAATCATGATTTACTTGCTGCGGATATTATTCTGGTTTCGGATACAAGTATTATTTCTAAAGACGTACCGTCAATAACGGTTGGCCTTAGAGGACTTGCGTATATGGAAGTAGAAGTGACTGGACCAGACCATGACTTACATTCTGGCGTATATGGTGGAGCGGTTGCTAATCCAATCAATGTTCTATCACAAATGATAAATAAATTAATGGATGACAAAGGCAAAATAACCATTGATGGTTTCTATGATGATGTGGAAATAGTAAGTGAAGCGGATCGAGAAAAAATAAACTTACGTCCATTGGATATTGAAGGGTACAAATCCCGTTTGGGAATAAAAGATGTAAATGGTGAAGATGGATATACCACTATAGAAAGAACAAGTATTCGCCCGACGTTGGATGTCAATGGAATATGGGGTGGCTATATTGGTGAGGGGGCCAAAACAGTATTGCCGTCACAAGCTTTTGCAAAGATATCTATGCGGTTGGTTCCCCATCAAAGTTCGGAGAAAATAAGCGCTTTATTTGAAGATTATTTTAAAAAAATAGCTCCTGAATATGTGACAGTAAAAGTGACTGCTCATCATGGTGGTGAACCTCTGGTGGTACCGAGTGATTCGATTGGTTATCGAGCTGCTGAGGCTGCAATGGAAAAAACTTTTGGCATAAAACCTATCCCAGTAAGAAGTGGCGGTAGCATTCCAATTATTTCTTTATTCAAGCAGGAGCTCGGGATAGATTCAATATTGATGGGATTTGGTTTTGATACTGACTTGATTCATTCTCCAAATGAACATTATGGATTATGGAATTTTTATAAAGGTATTGAAACGATACCGTATTTCTATTCCTATTTTGCCGAAGGTCACTCAAAATAGGTTTCTTTATTTGAACTGTAGCTTTAATAATTTATCTTTAATCTAGATTCAAAGGAGCCCCCGCTTATCGGTTTTATCAATTAATTCATCGACAATACATGGGTTATTAATAATTCAACGTTATAGAAACAAGGAATCATACTGATTTGGAGGTTATTCTTCACTATTTTTGCACGGTTATACTATTTATTATGAAATACATAAAAACACTATTTATCATTTTTTCGGCTACACTATTCATAAGCTCTTGTAATGTTCAAGAAGTTGAATTAGTGTCTGTTGAAAAAATTGAGTTGGTTAAAATGGAAAATAATACTCTTACTTTTGATGTAAGTGCTATTTTGGATAATCCCAACTCTTTTAACATTAAAATGATCGATTCAGATCTTGATTTATATCTAGAGGGCAACTTGATGGGGAAGGCCAATTTGATAAATTCAATTAATATTAAGAAAAAAACAAGTGAAACCTATACCTTTACCGTAAAGACAGATGTACTCGACCAAGCAAAGCTCTTACCTATTCTAATAAAAACAGCCCTAACAGGTAAATTAAAAGTAGGTGTAAAAGGAGATGTAAAAGGAAAGGTATATTTCATTAGTAAGAAAGTTAAAATAAACATGGAAGATGAGATCTCTATCAAAGACGACATCTTAAAAAGATAATAAATGTACAGACTAACGCTCCTTATAGCCACCATAGTAATAATACTCTTTGGATGTGACAGCAATTCTAACGCTCAAGAAATGAAAAAAGATAACAGTGACGATGGTCGCAAGAAGAATCATCTTGGCAATGAGACTTCCCCTTACCTATTACAACATCAATACAATCCTGTAGATTGGTATCCATGGGGAGATGAAGCATTTGAAAAAGCTAAAAGAGAGCAGAAATTAGTTCTTATAAGTGTCGGATATTCGGCGTGTCATTGGTGTCATGTGATGGAACATGAAAGTTTTGAAAATGACTCTGTGGCTGCATTGATGAACAAGCACTTCGTATGTATAAAAGTAGATAGAGAAGAACGACCTGATGTAGATCAAGTATATATGAATGCAGTGCAACTACTCACTCAGCGTGGTGGATGGCCACTAAATTGTTTTGCCTTGCCTGACGGAAGACCATTTCATGGTGGCACCTATTTTCCGACTGATTCGTGGATGAAAACTCTTGAACAATTGCAAGGTGAATGGGAGAAGAATCCTGAGAAATTGATGGAATTCGCCACAAGACTTACAAATGGTATTAAATCTAGCGAGTCAATTATAATGAATACGGAAGAGGTGGCTTTCAAACCTGAAATTCTTGATGAAATGGTTTTGACATGGTCTGATCGTTTTGACAATAAGGAGGGTGGTCCAAATAGAGCGCCTAAATTTCCTTTGCCAAATAATTATGAGTTCCTATTGAAATACTCCCAATTAAAAAATGACAAAGACTTAGAACAGCATGTGCTTCTAACTCTTGATAAGATGGCTTATGGTGGTATTTACGACCAAGTGGGTGGTGGATTTGCGAGATACTCGACGGACGCACTTTGGAAAGCACCTCATTTTGAAAAAATGCTTTATGATAATGGTCAATTGGTATCCCTATATTCTAACGCATATCAGTTGACAAAAAAACCATTATACAAGGATATTGTATACGAAACGATAGACTGGTTAAAAAGAGAAATGACCGTTGAAAACGGTGCTTTTTACAGCTCTCTAGATGCGGATAGCGAAGGAGAAGAAGGTAAGTTTTATGTATGGACAAAAGATGAATTACAAACTATATTAGGAGATGATTTTTCAATAGCTGAATCATATTACAATGTCAATTCAAAAGGCAAATGGGAACATGATAACTACATTCTTCTTCGTAGGGATGACAATGAAACTGTTGCAAAAAAACTTGGAATAAAAGTTGAAGAGCTATTATCGGGAGTTCAAAGAATTAAAGAAAAACTCATGGCGGTTAGGGACAAAAGAATTAGACCTGGGCTTGATGATAAAACCCTTACCTCTTGGAATGCGTTGATGATAAAAGGACTCACTGACGCTTATGAGGCTTTTGGTGAAGAAGAATTTCTAGCTATTGCGATGAAAAATGCTGCTTTTATTATAAAAAATCAAAAAAGCAAGGATGGAAAATTACTCCATAACTATAAGAATGATCGTTCTACAATAGATGGTTTTTTGGAAGATTACGCTTTAACTGCTGAGGCATTTATTGCGCTATATCAAGTCACTTTCGATGAAAAATGGCTGGATGAAGCAAAAGAGATATCCGATTATGCTCTTGCCCATTTTTATGATCCTGAATCAGGTATGTTTTTCTTCACAGACAACAATAGCAAGGCTCTTGTTGCTCGTAAGATGGAAATCACAGACAATGTCATTCCAGCGTCGAATTCAAGTATGGCGAAGGTGTTGTTAGACCTTGGTCATTTATTGGACAATAAAGAATACTTAGAAAAGTCTCGTCAGATGCTTCACAATGTGGGGAAGGATATGCCTGGGTACGGTGCGGGATATTCAAATTGGGGAATTCTTATGCTGAGAGAAGTAAATCCATACTTTGAAATAGCTATAGTCGGTGAGGATGCTCATGAGCAAAGAGCTGAATTGGTGAAGAATTATATCCCGAACAGGCTCATAATGGGAGATACTGATAACAAGTCCAAACTCTCCCTATTAGAGTATAAATATATGAAAGATGAAACCATGATATACGTTTGTGTAAACAAATCATGTCAAATGCCCGTAAACGCAGTTACCGATGCCCTAAAACAATTAAAGTAGTGCGTAAAATAGTTATTCTCATTTTCGTTTTTACATACTCTACTTCTTTTGCTCAGCAGATTGACACTGCCGACGAAAGATTTAAGGTAAACCACCTAGAGTTTCATGAAGAGTGTATAAAAACTTATCATGTAAAAAGCATGTCCGCAAGCAATAGAACCAAAAAAGATGGGCAGCCACTTAAATTAGGACATGAATATTATAATTGGGTGTTTGATATCAATGGACTATTGGTACAGGAAGCTCATACTGAGGCTGATATAATGACAAATGTGTCAGACACCATTAAAAACATCATGCGATATGATCGTGAGCAAAAGCTCACTTATCAAACTCAACTAGTTGGACATAAAATAAAAACCATTCACTACTCCTACAATTTTGAAGGGAAACTGGTAGAAACTAATATGAGAGAGAGATTGAATTATGGGCATAATCCACCTTTTATCCAACGAATAGACTCCTTTTCCTATCAGCAGTTATCAGATTCTACTTTACTGAAACTTATTTTTAATGAAGATGGAACTAATTATAGAGAGCAGCAATACATCTATGATGATCAGAAAAGGATTATAGAAAAAAAAGGTCGTTATTTAAGAGGTGATATTCAAACAAAAGAAACCTACAAGTACAATCCACAGGGCTATCTAATTGAAAAAATCGTTTATCAAGATGTAAAGAAGAATCTATCTGAAAAATACGTCTTTAGCTATGATAAAATGGGCAATATCAATAAGGTGAAAACATACAGGGATGACATCAATAAACGCAATATTGATTTTATATACTTTGATGACACTTTACTTTTGAAAGCTATCATTGATCAAGATGTGGAAAGTCATGAGTTAAATATCCTTCGTTTTGAATATGAATTCTATGATAAGTCATCTTCAGACCACAACTAGTACCGGGTAAGAAATACATCAAAATCAAAGCTGTTTTTCAGTACTGCATTTTTTCGTCTGACACTAAGGGGAATCTCCTAAAGAAAGAAAGTCCAAATTTCATCACTAAAAATTCGTCTATTTCCGACCAAGCACTAACTAAAAAGCTTTTTTGGGTTTTCCCGCAATAAAATCTTTCAAGTAAAAAGGCTCAAAATATGCCTTGTCTTCAAATTCACTGTCATTGTATTTTTTCTCAGAAATTGATACCATATCACTACTCGAAGGATATTTTTCCTTGTCATAAATAGCGTGACTATCTAGCAGAACATCTTTTAATTTCTCCGCGCCACTACCAAAAAAAACAAGTTGCTCTTCCTTCAAATATTTATGCCTGAAATCACTTTCCAAAATAATTGCTTCTACTGGTTCAATTTGATTCAATTGCCTGTCATAAATAGCACTATATACCTCCATCCTCCTGGCATCGAGCATTGGGCAAAACAATTTAGCGGCAGGGTAATTCCGAATTTGACAAACCGTCAGTGTCTCTAGGGTATAAATAGATAATAATGGGATGTCGAGTCCGTAAGCCAATCCTTTCGCAGCGCTCACCCCTATACGTAATCCTGTATACGATCCGGGGCCTTTTCCAACAGCTATGGCATCCAAGTCACTGAGAGTTATTCCAGCTTCAACAATCACTTCTTCAATAAACAAGTGTAGTTTTTCCGCATGCGAGAATTTCTCCGTACAAAGCTCTTTTAATGCCACGACGTCACCATCTTTACCAATTGCCACCGAACACGACTTGGTCGCTGTTTCTAAATTTAATATCCATGCCATCGTTAGTTGATGTTTTTGCCTTGATACAATTCCATGATTTTTATTCTGAAATGATATTCAAATTTAGCATTTAATAATTGAAGTTGTTGATTTTGCAATTGTACTTTAGCAGCATTGAATGAGGTGGCGTTGATTAATCCATTTTCGAATCTCTTTTGGGCATTGTCAAAATTACGTTGTACTACATCCAACGATGAATTGACAGACTGATACTGATGGATAGCAGCTATTACGTTGGTATAGGCAAGGCGAATATCCGAGGCAATTTGATTACGAATTCTTTCTTCTGAAAGCTTTGCCATTTCGATACTGATTTTTGCTTTAGCGACAGATGTCTTCGTGCTGAATCCATTAAAAATCGGTATGGACAAATTCAATCCAACAGATTGATTGAAATTCTGGCTCAATTGATCTCCAAAAGATTTTGTTTCAAAGTTGTCATAAATCAATCGTTCCTGAAGTGAAAATACAGTTTGTCCGCCTACTCCTACCTGACCTAACGGAATATAAGTTAACGTTCCATCTCCCAATCCTTCCAAATTTGCACCGGAGTATCCAGATCCAATAGAGCCAAACAAATTAAGTGACGGCATGCCCGAGCTTTTAGCTAGATCAACATCCTTCATACTTTGCTTTGTCCTAAGCTCTGCTGACTTTATTTCAGGGAGATATCCAAGAGCATTTTGATATATCTCGTCCACACTCATACTCATACCTTGTTGTTCAAATGCTATATCGGTGGGTGGAACGATAGAAAAATTCAATGCTTCCTCACTATTAAGTTGAAGCAAATTAATAAGAGTAATCCGAGCAAAACTGATGTCATTTTCAGTACGGATTTTATTCAACTGCTCTGTGGCCAATTGCGCCTCTAATTCGTACAAATCCCCTTTGGCATTCTGTCCATTGGTTACTAGTTTTTGCATTCTAGTTATCTGCTCGTTAGTTATAGATAATTGACTTTTTGCTATTTCTAATTGTTCAGACAACACCACGTACGAAAGAAAAGACTGCGCTACCTGAATAGAGATATCATTCTTCGTCTTCTTCAAGTCAAATTCACCATACTCAATAGATATTGCAGCTTTTTCTCGTTGATTTTTAATCCTTGAATAATTATATAACACCACATTTGATGAGAGATTTAGGTTGTTATTCCTCACCCGTTCACTTGCAAATTGATTGGTGAAAGGGTCTATTCGTTGGCCCCAATTATATCCATGACTGATATTTCCATTAAAGGATGGCAACATATTATATTTAGCCAAAGTATAGTCCTCGCTATAGAATTGATTTTGCATAGATTGAAGCTGTACATCAATATTGTTTTCTACTGCATAATCAATACATTGCTTAAGACCCCAACTATCTTGAGAAAACAATGTAAAATTGACTATTATAAAAATGAATAATGTGAGTGATTTCACCATACTACCAAATTGAAAAATATCCCTAATTTATCAAATTAAAGGATAATAGCGACTCAAACCAAATGAATAGTTACAAACGGTATATATGTCTTATGAGATTTATATCACCTCCCAAGTACTTCCCTCTCTAGAATCTTTAATGACGATATTTATTTCCTTCAACTGATCTCGTATGGCATCGCTAGTAGCGAAATCTTTATTGACCTTAGCATTTTTCCGAAGATCAAGGATGATATTCATCAAGCCATCGCTCATATCTGTTTGCGATGCCACCTCTTTTCTAAAACCGAGTACATCAAAAATAAATGCTTCCATCAATATCTTTAATCCTTCTTTGTCTACTTTACTGACTGTTATCTCACCCGCCTTCACTCGATAAATAAACTTTACCGCTTCAAAAATCACACTCAATAATATGGGTGTATTAAAGTCATCATTCATGGCATCATAACACTTTTTCGCAAAAGCGTCAAATTCAAAATCGCTTTTTTCAGACACCTCCAATTTTGGTAAAATATCCATAGCCTCTATCATTCGTTTATACCCTTTCTCAGCAGCTTTTAGTGCTTCATTGGAGAAGTCAAGGGTGTTGGAATAATGGCTTTGTAGCATAAAAAAGCGTACGGTCATTGGGCTATACCCTTGCTCCAAGAGAGGATGGTCACCAGTAACTAATTGCTCTGGCGTAAATCCATTTCCCTCAGATTTCGCCATCTTTCTGCCGTTGACCGTCAGCATGTTGGTGTGCAACCAATAATTTACTGGATTACCACTAGCGCAAGCTTTATTTTGCGCTATTTCACACTCATGATGAGGGAATTTTAAATCCATACCACCCCCATGGATATCAAAATTTTCACCCAGGTACTTTGTGCTCATCACGGAACATTCCAAGTGCCATCCGGGAAAACCAACTCCCCATGGAGAGTTCCATCGCATAAGGTGCTGTTCGCCTGCCTTTTTCCATAGTGCAAAATCAACAGGGTTTCTTTTATCGGTTTGCCCATCTAACGAACGAGAATTACTTAATAATTCATCAATTTTTCTTCCAGATAGTTCTCCATAGTTTTCGGATTCTGAGTATTTCACCACATCAAAATATACCGAACCATTTACTTCATATGCAAAACCATTTTCAAGAATTTTTTCCACCATTTCTATCTGCTCTATGATATGACCAGTAGCCGTTGGCTCTATACTAGGTGGTAAATTATTGAAGAGTTGCATTACCTCATGAAATCCATTGGTGTAGCGTTGCACTACTTCCATTGGTTCGAGGTTTTCAAGCCTAGCTTTAACAGCGATTTTATCCTCCCCTTCATCAATATCCCCAACCAAATGACCGACATCAGTTATATTACGGACATATCTTACCTTATAACCTAGATGTACCAAGTATCGATAGATAATATCAAAACTTGTAAAAGTACGAACATTACCCAAATGAACATCAGAATAAACTGTTGGACCACAAACATATAAACCTACGTGTGGTGAGTTTATTGGAGTAAATAATTCTTTCTTTCTTGTGAGGGTATTGTATACCGTGAGTTTATGTTCCATAGTGCAAAGAAAATGTTTTTTGATGATTGCTTATTCATTTGACAAAAAAAATTAGCAACCGTCCGATTGCTAATTTAAATTTCATTCAAAACCAACGTTTATCGCATACTTTCATCGATAACGCCATAACCTATAAACTTACCTTTTTTATAAATCTCTATGGCTTCTAGCAATCCATTATCATCATATTTGTATCGTTTACCATTCCAAAGCCTCCCGTTCTTAAAATATCCTTTTTGTGAAATAAGTTTATTCTTATTGTACAAGGTATTCGTGCCAGTACTGTTGAATACCGCAAGATTTGGTTTTTCTTTTGCTCCTTCTACAGGTTTTGATACAATTTCAGGGACAACCTTGGTTTCTTTGACTTTCTCTTCCGGTTGATTCATTATGAACTTCTTTCTACTACCTTCTTTTACCGAACCTTCATCAAATTTTACTTCCTCTTTGATGTCCCCATTTGGATAATATCTAACCATTTTTCCATCTTCTTTCCCTTTTTTGATATTGACGAGAAGCTCCATTTGACCATTTTCATAGTAGTACTTTTGTACACCATCACGCAATCCACCTTCTGTGAATCTAAATTCTTGCGCTACCATACCATTGGGATAGTATCTTGTGAAGTTACCAGTATTCCGATTATTCACCCAATTACCTTCTTCCTCAATATTTCCATTATCAAAATATGTTTTGTAATACCCATTTGGAATATTATGAATAAAAGTGATTTCACTTTGAATATTACCATTAGCAAAGTATCGTTTCCAAAGTCCTTCCTTTTTATTGGCAATATAATTACCTTCCTCTATTATTTGATCTGGTCCATATCCTGGCATCTTCTTAATAGAGCCGTCTATGACCCAATAGCCAGTTTTTCGGCCATTCTCGTCAAAAGCGTTAGAAATTACATCACTGAATGTGGCTGCTGTTAGCGAACCTATTAGGGTAAATATCAATGCGACTACCCATCTCTCTCTTCTCATCATCCTTCACAGAATTTATAGTCAACACTACATTTTTACGTGACTTATTCCGTTTAGTTACATTTTAAATGATAAAAAGTGCTAATTGAAGAATTACAGAGTAAAACAAGCAAGGTAGAATCATCTATAAGTAGAATAAAAGGGTGACCTCCTTTACCACCTGTTGACAGACTTAATCAAGACATGTACTAAAAAAGAGTGATAAGGCTTTAAAGCACAAAGAAACACACCTCTACATACTCGTAAGTTTTGATTTACTTAAAATATGTTTAATCGTTATTTGTCAAGATATTATACCAATTCCAAAACAATGAAATTACACTGCTTATTGATGACTATCTCGCAATAAGTCATTGATAGTTTTTACAGGATTAAATGCCTCTAGCGGTATTTCCATAAAAAGTGTAATCCAATGAAACATGGCGCCATTCCACAATCCCGGCCACTCAAGCGCTTTGATTTCCTTGCCCTTATAGGTTTTATTAGCAATAAAGGAGGTTTCAACATCCCTAAAAGCCATCAAATCATATTTCTCCCCCATATAATCTCTCGTAGCACAAACCATATCCACTGGGTTGAAGTGTGTTGCTGATTTCATGATTTCCATTTGTTCTTCATCACTCTTATCTATCTGGCTTGACTCGATAATTTGCACTGTTTTTTCACCATCTTTTAATACTACAAAAGGTCCTCCACCAGGCTCTCCGACGTTTTTAACCATTCCACACACTCGCATTGGCCTATTCAAACTGCGCATTATATATAACTTAGCATCCTCAGTATCCATCCTAGAAGGGCATGTACCGCCCAATTCTCTTTCAATAAATTCCAACGAATCCGCTATGACACCATCATTTTCACTTTCATTTAATCTTCCTAGCAATTGATCTCTTTTAGTCTTTAGTTGTAAAAGCCACCCTGCCATGGCAAGATTATAGGGCGGTAGTTTTAAGTTATTCTCTTTTGGAATGATATTGTCGATATTACGAATAAAGATTAAATCGGCATGTATATCATTAATGTTGTCAATTAGAGCGCCGTGACCACCAGGTCTAAAGACCATATCCCCATTATCATCACGCACCACAAGATTATTTTTATCAAGCGCTACTGTGTTAGTTGAAACTGATTGAAGCGAAAATTTTTGTGAAATCCCAGGATTACCAAGATCCGTTTTCACCTTCTCCAATGCTTCAGATATCATATCTCTATAACCCAAAGAAACTGTGAAATGCATACAAACATCTTTATTAGTCGTTTTATAATCAACAGCTTCCCTGTAGTGTTCTTCGAAAGCGTTACGCTCTTTGCCGTTAACTTTATGAAATGGGATGAGTCCTTTAGGCTTATCTAAGAATTTAAATTTTTCATCGTTGAACAAAAGATCGATCACCTTCCATTGTATATCAACTTCATCCTTAAAAGTAATATTATTCTCAATGCATGCATTTAACAATCTGTCATAGAATGGAAATCGATCAATGGATGCAAAAAATTCAAGGCTTATTTTATTGTGTGATTTAGTTTGATGAAATTGCACCAGATCTTTAAACATTCTACTAGCTGCACCTGACGCTGGCACAAATTTCACCAGCTGCAACATTTCCTCAAATTGTTCAAAATAATCAGCGAGACTAATCATCATTTCCTGGCTAAATATTTTTATACCATTTGAAGGGGTTACTGCAGATACTAATTTGACACTTTCCATGCCTTGTGAAATCATTTTTACTTGATCGTCAAAATTCTGCTTTGATATCCCTATCTTTTGAAGAGTAATTAGATCGTTTTCTCTCATTTTTGGTTCTTTTTCATCCGTTTTCAGTAAAAAACAGGCCATTTTACATGCTTTTGAAGCAATTCAATGCAAATTGTGCGTGATTTTATTTGTTGGGTTTACACTGGGCACGCCGATTAATTAGACCTCTTGTTATCAACCCTTTCAACCTACAATTATCTGCAAATTTTAAAAGCCAGCAACCCCTCGACCACATTCTTTTCAATAATAATCTGTTAGCTATTCAAAATATATTTCTATATTGCGACGTTGTTATAAGAGAAATATGACAATAACTAACTAAAACACTAATAATATGAATTGGGTAATGGATACAGCCAAGACTATGGAGTCTTGGTTTAATAAAAAGTTTGCATGGTATTTTACAAATGGAATGAAAGTTATCGAAACTCGAAAGAGAAAAGATAGGTTTTGAACCATCATAAAACACGCAAAAAACACACTTATTAGAAAGATTGCATGAATATTCATGCAATCTTTTTTTTCACCATTCTATTATTAGCTTTCATATATATGCGCATTTTATTTGTGTGTATTTGTATGTATTATTGTACTTTGTATAATAAATTATTAAATTTGCTACCCTAATAAATCGAATATTACATTATGATATTAAAAAACTCCCTACGCTTTGTATTCGCCACACTTTCTATTATAGTGTTGTTTACTTCATGTTTTCATGAAGATAATAGAATACATACCACGTGCTTTGATGAAGTATTAAATCAAGAAGAAGAATTTGTAGATTGCGGTGGCCCCAATTGTGATGAATGCCCACCTACCTGTGACAATGGTATCTTAGATGATGAGGAAGGATGGATAGAGTCAGGGGTTGATTGTGGTGGTCCATGCCCTTCCTGTTGTGATAATGATGTATGGGATGTGAATCCAAATCATCCAGAGTTGAGCGAAGAATGGATAGATTGTGGTGGCGTAGATCCTCTTTGTGGTCCATGTGAAACTTGTAATAACGGACAACATGACCCAGGAGAAGAGATGACCCTTGGAGGTGTACTTATTGAAACGATAGATTGTGATGATGATATTACTACAGATTGCCCTCCATGTACTGAATATTGTGATGATGGATTACTAAATGGAGCAGAGGGACCATGTGCTGATTGTGGTGGCGTATGTTCTCCCTGTGATTTTGCTCATTGTGAAAATGGCGTGCAAGATACATTTGCAGATTACCCAGCACAGAGTGAAACTGATGTGGACTGCGGTGGTTGTGGTTGCCCCTCGTGTGATGCGCTTTGTAGTGATGGTCTACTAAATGGCTCAGAGGAAGCCATTGATTGTGGTGGTGATGATTGTGTCTCGTGTGATGATATCATTCTTTGTAGTGATGGGGTTCAAAATGGGTATGAGACGGGTATTGACTGTTATGATGGAACGGCATCTGATGAATCATCCTGTCCTCCTTGCAACTCACTTTGTTTTGACTTAATATTAAATGGAAATGAAAGAGATACTGATTGTGGTGGAGACGACTGTCCTCCATGTGCAGTAGAGGATCAGAGTTTTCTTATCTATACCGTAGATTACGAGATATCGGGTTCTCCAGAATTAACAGAATCAAATGTACCTTATGAAAGTAAAAACTCTACTATTGTTGGTCTCTTTACACCGGGCGTAAGTAGTGAGCCTGCCGATTATGACGTTGTACAATTACAGGGTGGTTTGGCGCATACGATGTCCATCACTCTACAAGATACGGATGTCATCGACACTTTCTTCTCAGGTGGAGCAGGAAGTTTTACTTGTAATTCTAGCGCACTCGTATTTGTACCACCAATTTTAGATAACGTCGCACTTATTACAAATAATGGTATTCAATTTGAATCAAAATTCAGTAGTACAGGTATTGTTTTCTCTTCATTTAGTTTCTCTACCACACCGACTATCCCACCTCTGCAAGTGGTTACGGGTAGCTTTAGTGGAACACTAGCGACTATGACTGGAGATGAATGTACTATTACCAATGGATCCTTTTCAGTAATTATCCCTTAGATTACAACACGATTTTTTAACCGAAAAAAGAGTGAATCATAGAATGATTCACTCTTTTTTTATAGCATCGATTAACTATTTCTTACCTTCAATTAGCAAGACGAATTCCCCTTTGGTGCTATGTGTTTCATAATAGGTTAACAATTCCTGCGCATTCCCCCTAATACTCTCTTCATGGAGCTTGGTGAGCTCACGAGAAATAGCCATTTGCCGGTCAGAGCCAAGTAGTTCTCCCAATTGCTTGATGGTTTTTAGTATTCTATGAGTGGATTCGTACAAGATAATCGTCCTTTCTTCATCTTTGAATTTTTCTATGCGAGATTTACGTCCTTTCTTATGGGGTAAGAATCCCTCAAAACAAAATCGCTCACTAGCAAATCCAGAATTTACAAGAGCAGGGATCAATGCGGTAGCACCAGGCAAGCACTGAATCTCTAGGTTATTCTTATGACAAGCACGGGATAGTAAAAATCCTGGGTCAGAAATCCCAGGTGTACCGGCATCACTCACCAAAGCAATATCCATCCCTGACTTCAAATCACGTATCACCTCCTCCAGTTTATGATGTTCATTGTGCGAATGAAAAGAATGCATCCGCTGCTTGATCTCATGATAAGCAAGTAGCTTACCCGTCACACGCGTATCTTCCGCCAAAATATAATCCACATCCGAAAGTATCTCTATTGCCCGAAGGGTTATATCCTTCATATTACCAATAGGTGTCGGAACCAAATATAGCATCTAAAATGTTTTAATAAATGTAGTTAGTAGTCTGAATATGTCTTCATACTCACCAAAAGTAAGATTTGAATACCTGTCAAAAATATCATGGTAAGCTTGATTGTCTCCCATGGTATAGATAAAAAAGGAAGGGACACCAGCTTCAGAAAACCAATAATGATCACTATTGGCAGCTTTTCCACGTCGCTTTATCTTTGACAATAATTTCTCTTGATTATTTATCACCACGAGGCGATCAAACTTATCTTGAAAAACACTTCCATTGACTACCGTAATACCCCCTTCGCCATATCCAAGCAGATCTAAATTCATTAGGAATTTAATTTTATTTAAATTGAATACTGGATTTTGAGTATAGTACTTAGAACCTTTCAGACCAGCTTCTTCGCCAGAGAATGCAATGAACATCACCGAGTACTTTGATGGATTCTCTTGATAATATCTCGCCATACTCAATAGAAACGCTACGCCAGAAGCATTATCATTAGCGCCGAGAAATGCAGCCTCCTTGCCCATCATACCTAAGTGGTCATAATGTGCCGTAATGACCATAAAACTATCTGGCTGCAAAGTGCCGGGCACATAGCCCATTACATTGCTTGTCTTAAAATTTTGTATGAGTTTATTGCGTATTTTTAATTTCACCATGTCTCCATTACTTAAAAGACCTGGATTCACTTCTATGACAGCGTTCGGCATTTCTCTTCTTGCAACAGACCACACCAGACGGTTGTACTCAACCCAAAACACGGGCAAATACCCTCCATAATCTTCCCTTAATTGGTAAAACAAAGAGAGGGAATCTTTGCCTTGTATTCCATCTGAATCCAATAGTATTGCGGTATTTTTAGGAAGGTTTGCGGGGTTGGGTAATGACGGCAACTCCTCAATACCAATTTTAATCAATTTGTACTCGCCTTGAGAAGAACCTGATTCTGGTGCCAATAAGTAGTCTTTTCCTGCTACCAACTCCTTGTTATTGACCAGAAGGCTGATTTTCTTTGGAAAAGTATTCACAGTATATTGATACTTTTGGTGGTAGCTTCCTTGAAAAGTTTTTAATCCCATACGCTTGAATTCGCTTGCAATATGCTTTGCAGATTTTTGCATCCCATTTTTTACGTAACCACGTCCATACATTTTACTATCGGACAAGATTTTTGCTTGATCTTTCACGTAAGCTATATCTTGCGAATAACCAGAAGTTTTGCCTATTACAAAACAAAAAATAAGTAATGCTATCCTCATCTATATATGTTTTCTTTCCACCAATTGAGCAAGCTTAATATACCATTTATTGTCTTCTAACAATTGGTTGTCTTTTCGTGTAGTATCTAAAATTTTATTTGCCTCATTGAGACTAGCTGCATTGTTAAGGTTATCAATAGTTCTTTTGAATAATTCGGCATCTCCTTTAAACAATTGCTTAATCATGCCGATGCGTGTATTTAGTTTTATAGCTTTAGAAATGTCTGAAATAGGGGATTTATTGATCTTTTGCCCCAAGGTAGTTTTATTTTCTACCGACACTTTTTTCATCCGTGATTTCTTCTCTTTTTCTTGTTCTTTTGGTTGACCTTTTGGTTTTGGTTCGGTTTTCTTTACGACGATCGTTTGCTTCTCCACCTCAGCGATAGAATCAATGAGAGATATTTGATTTTCAGGCACATTCCCCTTTCTTTCAAGACCAAAATTTAATTCATTCGTACTTTCAGTCAATCGGTAATTAAAAGAGTTTTCAGCGGTAAAAAGATTTTTTTCAACAGGTAGTTTTGCCAATTTTTCCATCGCTTTGTACTTAATTATAATCAATCTTTCTTGCAGATCTTTGACCTCATCCAAAAGCCGCTCTAGCATTTCGATTTTCATTGTGCCTTTTTGAATACGTTTAACACGATCATCTATTTGTGATGATAATGCTTCAATTGTCAAAAATTTATCTCTATCGTTCATAAACCAAAAAATTCGAATGGTAAAATTCAGTACTTTTGAGCTTAATTCAAAGCAAAAGTCTTACCAAGTCAAAACTACCATAAAAAAATATGTTTTTAGAGTCAAATTCCAGAAGTATTCCAACAAAAGGTTGGATAGAAGTAATATGTGGCAGTATGTTTTCTGGGAAGACGGAAGAACTTATTCGAAGACTTAGAAGAGCGCAATATGCCAAACTCAATGTGGAGATCTTCAAACCTGCTGTGGATACTCGATATGATAAAAATGATGTGGTCAGCCATGATGAACGAAGCATCCAGTCTACGCCAGTAGAAAAATCATCACAACTTCTCTTGCTCTCTGATGAAATACAAGTCATCGGTATCGACGAAGCACAGTTTTTTGATAAGGACCTGCCAAAAGTATGTGTTGAATTGGCTAATCGTGGAATTCGTGTGGTGGTAGCTGGTTTAGATATGGATTTTAAAGGCAATCCATTTGGCCCTATGCCTCATCTTTTGGCATGTGCAGAGTATGTCACGAAGGTACATGCAGTATGTCTTTCCTGTGGTGAATTAGCCAATTTTTCGCACCGAACATCCTTAGAAGAGGGACTGGTTGTACTGGGAGAAACAGAAAATTACGAACCCCTGTGTAGAGTTTGTTTTGAAAAAAAAAACGAGAGCGAGAGAAAGATAAATAGTCACAAACATCAAGATAACTTACACCTAGAAACTAGTGGGAATAGCCAAACTTGAAATAGACCTAAAGGCGGTTCAACACAATTATCACTATTACAAAAGCCTCACCCTCTCGACGACCAAGATTATGGTCGTATCCAAAGCATCCTCTTATGGAAATGGAGAGCTTGAAATCATAAAACTACTAGAAAGAAATAAAGTAGACTATCTCGCAGTTGCTCTTACGGAAGAAGGTGTTTTCTTCCGTGAACATAACGTAACCGCAAAGATATTAGTCTTTCTTACAGACGAACAGGATTTTACTCATACCGTTGATTTTCAACTAGAACCGTCCATTTATAGTCCTGAAATTTTAAGTGCATTCTTACAATTTTTAGATGAAAAGAAGATATCTAACTATCCTATTCATATCAAGATTGACAGTGGAATGAATCGATTAGGATTCAAAAAAGATTCCATCTCCCACGTATTGGATTTAGTGAATGATCCTAGAGTTAAAGTCGTATCTATTTTTTCACATTTACTAGCAAGTGAAGAGAAATCTATGGATGATGTTACCAGACAACAATTATCCTATTTTAACACCGTAAAAGAAAAATTCACCAAACAATTCAAACACTCCATTCTATTCCATATTCTCAATACAAGGGGTATTACACGATTTCCTAATAGTCACCATGATATGGTAAGACTCGGTATTGGACTATACGGCTACTCAGGACTAGCACAGGATGAATTGAAATCAGTTAGTCAACTTACTGCGGATGTGCTTCAAGTGAAGAAAGTAAAAAAAGGGGCATTCGTAGGATACGGGGGTGAAAACAAACAAGAAGAAGACTGTACCATTGCTATACTTTCGATAGGCTATGCAGATGGACTCAATAGAACGATGGGCAATGGCAATGGAAAAGTCTACATCAATAATGTTCTTTGTCCATTTATTGGAAATATTTGCATGGACATCTCCATGGTTGATGTATCCAATGCGGATTGTCAACGCGGTGATATCGCAGAGATATTTGGCAAAAATATTTCAATAGAACAAGTAGCAAAAACAATGAATACCATCCCGTATGAAGTATTTACTTCCATCTCCAAAAGAGTAAAACGGGTATTTATTCAAGAATGATGATTTATTAGCATTCAATGACTAACTTCGTGAAAAATTATGTGCCACAATGACTAAAGTTACTGCAATCATACCTTCATTCAATGAAGAGCACAATATTGTACAAGCTATAGCTTCCGTAGAATGGTGTGATGAAATTATTGTTGTAGATTCATTCAGTACAGACAACACCGTTAGCCTCGCAAAAAAAAATGGTGCCACAGTAGTATCACACGAATACATTCACTCCGCAGCTCAAAAAAATTGGATTATCCCACAAGCCAAACATGAATGGATTTTTCTACTGGATGCAGATGAACGTACAAGTCCAAAATTGATTGATGAGATCGAAAAATTACTTGCTAAACCAGAACAAATGGCGGACTCCTATTGGATCCATAGAGAGAATCATTTCTTAGGAAAAAAAATCAACTATAGCGGCTGGCAAAATGACAAGGTAATTCGTTTATTCAAGCGTGATAAATGTCGATATGAAAACAAAAAAGTTCATGCAGAAGTTATCACAGATGGAAAGGTTTCGACCTTAAAAAATAAGATAATACACTTCACCTATAAAGACTTCAATCACTACATGGATAAGCTCAATAGGTACACCAGTTTATCTGCCAAAGACTATGAGTCAAAAACCAAAAAAGTAACCTTTTTTCATCTATGGATAAAACCATTTGCGCGGTTTATCAAACACTACATTCTGAAACTTGGCTTCCTGGACGGAAAGGAGGGATTTATCATCTCTAGGCTATCCGCTTACACAGTTTTTTTAAGATATGTGAAGCTCGATAGGATCAAAAAAGGCGAATCCATTTAAGTCATTTAAAATCATATTACATCCCATGATGGACATCTGTTACGACATGACAAAACTCAGTAATCTCAACAGTGGTCTGGGGCAATATTGCTATCATATAGGAAGGGTTATTTCTGAAAAAAAAGAGGGAGTAAAAGTTGGGTTTTACACACCCTCAAAACAGGCTGATATTTTCGGGAAAAATCACTTCTACTTTAATCCTAAAAAACATCATCGTTGGTTTGGAATAAATGTAAAAACTAAAATTTGGCATGCCATGCACCAAGAAGTCAAACAGCTTCCAAAAGACCCCTCTATTAAAAAAATATTGACCATCCATGACCTTAATTTTCTAACCAAATATGATGGGAAAAAGGCAAAAATGAAGTTAGAGAGTGTGCAACGTCTTGTCGATAAAATGGACGGTATAATTTATATCTCTAAGTATACAGAAAAAGATTGTAAAAAACACTTGGAGATACCTAGTGTTCCCCAACGAGTAATCTACAATGGGCTCTCCCTTGAGGAAAACATAATCTCAAAGAAACCATCGTTTATAACTGATAATCAATCTTTTTTATTTTCAATAGGAATAATAAGTGAGAAGAAAAATTTTCATACCCTTATAAAAATGATGAGATTTTTGCCTGAAAAAAAAATATACATTTGTGGAAATAAAAAATCAAAATACGCTCAGAATATTCTTAAATTAATAGAGGAAAATAATCTTTCCAATAGATGTTTCTTACCAGGAGAAATAACCGAAAATGAAAAAATTTGGTTGTACGAAAATTGTTCATCATTTGTTTTTCCATCCCTTTCTGAAGGGTTTGGACTACCCGTTATCGAAGCGATGAGTTTTGGTAAACCAGTAGTACTTTCAAACAAAACTTCCCTGCCAGAAATAGGAGGGGATATTGCCAATTATTTTGAAAATTTTGAAGCAGAAAAAATGGCTGAAAAAATCAAATATTCGGAGCAAATTTATAACATAAAAAAAGCCGCAGAAAGTAAACTTCATGCAGCTAAATTTTCATGGGAAAATACAGTTGAGCAATATTTATCTTTATATCAAGAAGTATTACGTTCTTAGCAATAAATATTACCCAACTGACAAACCAATTTTTTAAAAACCTATAATCTGAATACCTAACGTAATCGGATGGATTTCTGCGGCTTTTCCTTCTTCAAATAAAGGAGTCAATCCATAGTTTGCAAACAAAGTGAAACTCCTAAATCCCAACCTCACAGAAGCATCCATTTTATAATCCATCATATGTAAACTCTTGTTAGATTTTACTTTGAATTTTTCTCCGTCCATTTTATACTTTTGCTTGTATTTAGTACCTAATCTCCATCCTCCAATGACACCAGCTGATAGGTGCACATTCTTATCCGTCACTGTACTTGTGTTAAACTCAAACATCAATGGCACATTGACCCAGGTAGTACGCAATTTATTCTTCCTTAAAGTAATCGTGCTATCCTTAAATGCTGTCACCATACCATCATTCATTTGCAGTGTATAATCATTTCGTAAAGCATAACTATTAATCTCAAATCCAAGACCTGTAAACACCCCGAAATAATCTCCAAATATCCTTAACTTCTCCTCAAACATATTGAAACTTATCGATCTAGATTTTGCCAAATCAACCTCCAAAAAATTATCCTTTCCAGCATCAATATCAAAGGAAGATCCGAATGAAAAAGTATTCATTCCTATATCAATTCCATTCCAGTGCGTCAATCTTTTTGTTTGTTCTCTTTTACTCTCTATGTTCGTAATAGAATCCTTCTTAGATACATTAACCTCGGACGAATCGCCTTCTTCGGTGATAATAAATACCATTTTTCCAATTTTTATCTTGGTCGTATCCTGTGTTTCTATAATTTTTATCTCGTTATCTTCTTCCACTTTTAATGTGTCTTGCTGTGCAAAACCAACATGGGTGAGAATCATTGCGGCAATTACTAAGGTTAATCTTTTCATTTCTTTACTTTTTTTAATATTATTTAATCTCTCTTCAAAAATGAGACGCACACCAACTCAAAAAAGTTACAACTATCAACATAAATTAGTTTAAATCCCTACAAAACAGGAGTGTTTACCTCAATTATTATTTCTTTTTTTGTTAGTACCATTACCTTTTTTTCAATTCATGCGAACTATACCTAACATCCTACTGTATACCCTGATTGTCCTATTGTCGATCACGAATTGCACAATAGGCTATTCGCAAGAAAACACATCCGTTACAGACAAAAAAAGACCGCCAGACACTGATGGTGATGGCATAGATGATGACCTAGATGACGATGACGATAATGATGGCATTCTTGATGTCGACGAAACGGTTAGTTGCGATACTTTTGGTGAAATTACTTTTTTAAAAACACCTGCCGATGGGGATCAAGAGGTAACATTCGTTTTTGGAAATGGTGTGCTTGGATTTTTCACCTACGAATTAGATGATCCAAATTACGCAATAAACGGTTATCCCAAATACCTATGGGGTGACAATTATATTCGCGCCATAAGAGGGAATGGAATATCTGGTAAAACAAAAATTATATTTCCTGAAGGAATGCAAAACTTCAAAATGGCAATAGCAAATCTGCATGGCAATGGTACAAATCCTCAAGGTACTAATGGTAGTCTCAATGAAGCACAAACAATAAAATTCTATTCAGGTGGACAAGAAATAGCAATAACGCCATCAACCATCATCAATAACGGATATTACGATAATGGGTCACTATACCCAGGAACAGCAGATGTCGATAATCAAGCAATATTCGTATTTGAAATCTACCAACCAATTGATAGCATCATCAATACAAGTATTGGCACACTGGACCATACTTCCGTTCGCATCAATGGTATCTGTGTATCTGATACAGATGGTGATGGCATTATCAACTCACTCGATAGTGACAGTGACAATGACGGCATATCAGATTCTGAAGAAGGTACGGGTGACTGTGATAACGATGGCCTACCAGATTTTGCAGATGCAGATATATGCGTTGAAGAAAACAATATAATAATTCCCGAAGCCTTCTCACCCAATGGAGATGGTGTAAATGATTTATTCATTATTCAAGGCATAGAAAATAATACATCGCATAGAATAACCATATTTAACCGTTGGGGAAATAAAGTATATGAAGCATCACCCTATCTCAATGATTGGGATGGAACCAATTCATTTAGTAGTTTTGGTGGAGAAATACTGCCTGATGGCGTGTATTTTTATATCTTTGAATCTGATGATGTCGCCATTAATTCCATCTCATTTTCAAAAAAAGGGTGGCTTTATTTAAAAAGGAAACTAGATTGAATTAACTGCTGTTGTAGTGTTCGTAAGTAAATATGAAATGAAATGAAAAAAAAATCAGTAATTGATTCGAGTAATTCTCCTAAGGTAGATCAAGTGGGTATTGTCGAGCGAGCTGCACGATTTACCAAAAGAAGCATCAAGAAAGAAGCTAAAATGCAAGGCCTGAAAATGGTGCTCAACATGATTGACCTCACGACATTGGAAGGGATGGATACAGAAGGGAAAGTCAAGCAGATGTGCTACAAAGCAGAACACCTTCACGATGAGCTCCCCGGACTACCAACTGTGGCTGCGGTATGTGTGTACCCAAACTATGTCGGACTAGCAAAAAAATACTTAGGAACATCTGGCATAAAAGTAGCCTCCGTAGCGACAGCATTTCCAAGTGGTAATTCCTCTAGAGCGATTAAACTAAGAGACGTAAAGATGGCGGTGGATCAAGGAGCAGATGAAATAGATATGGTTATCAGCAGAGGAAAATTCCATCAAGGAGAATACCAATTTGTATTTGACGAAATAGCCGCTGTAAAAGAAGCTTGCAAAAATGCTCGATTGAAGGTGATATTAGAAACTGGAGAACTTGGCACCTTTGACAAAGTAAGACACGCAAGCGATATCGCAATTCTAGCCGGAGCAGATTTTATCAAGACTTCCACGGGGAAAATCAAGCCCGCCGCAACCATGCCAGTAACTTTAGTTATGCTAGAAGCTATAAGAGATCATTATTACCAGACAGGAAATATGGTAGGCATGAAACCCGCTGGAGGCATCTCCACTTCAAAACTAGCACTTCATTACCTCATCATGGTAAAAGAAACCTTGGGAGAAGAATGGCTATCCAATGAATGGTTTCGCTTTGGCGCTAGTAGCCTTGCCAACGACGTTCTTATGCAAATTGTAAAACAAGAAACAGGCATCTATCAATCATCCGATTATTTCTCAATAGACTAAAAATATGACTAAAAAATCAAAGAAAAAAACTTGGGATCTGGTGCCAGCACCTGAAAGCACTAGCCATGTTAATATTCAATCCGAATATGGCTTATTTATCAATGGCAAATTTCAAAAATCAAAAAAAGGCAAGATGTATGATACCATCAATCCTGCCAATGAAAAGAAAATCGCTAAAATAACTGAGGCGACAAAAGCCGATGTCGATACCGCAGTTTTGGCTGCTAAAAAAGCCTATGACAATGTGTGGTCAAAAATGACCGGCGCTGAACGTGGAAAATACATCTATCGAATCGCAAGAATTTTGCAAGAACGAGCCCGTGAATTTGCCGTTATAGAATCTATGGATGGCGGAAAACCCATCCGTGAATCTCGTGACATAGATATCCCGTTGGCTGCCAATCACTTTTTCTATTACGCCGGATGGGCTGATAAATTGGACTATGCCTTTCCTAATCAAAAAATAAAACCCCATGGAGTCGCTGGACAAATTACCCCTTGGAATTTTCCCCTATTGATGGCAGCTTGGAAAATAGCTCCCGCTTTAGCCACTGGCAATACTATCGTTCTGAAACCAGCTGAAACCACATCCCTAACCACCTTGCTATTGGCAGAAGTAATCCAAGAAGCTGGACTACCACCTGGAGTAGTTAATATCGTCACAGGTCATGGCCCAGTAGGTGCACACATAGTAAACCACGCCAAAGTAAATAAAATTGCCTTTACCGGCTCTACAGGTGTGGGCAAATACATTCATAATGCTTTGGCAGGAACGGATAAGTCCATGACTCTAGAGTTGGGAGGGAAAGGAGCAAATATCATCTTCGAAGATGCAGCAATTGACCAAGCTGTCGAAGGAATAGTCAATGGCATTTTCTTCAATCAAGGACATGTATGCTGTGCCGGAAGTCGATTGTTTGTACAAGAGTCTATTCAAAAAGAAGTGCTCAAAAAACTAAAACACCGCATTTCCACTTTAATAGTGGGAGATCCATTAGATAAAAACACAGACATTGGAGCAATCAATTCTAACAAGCAATTGAAGGTCATAAAAGATTATGTAAAAATAGGACAAAAAGAAGGCGCTGATATGTATGTAGGGGAACAAGTATTGCCAAAAAAAGGATTTTGGTGCGCCCCAACATTATTTACAAATGTCTCCCAATCCCATATCATATCCAAAGAAGAAATATTTGGACCAGTACTAGCTATTCAGTCTTTTAGGACTGTAGCAGAAGTGATAAAAAAGGCCAACAACACACCTTATGGATTATCCGCTGGAATATGGACCGACAAAGGATCGAAATTATTCAATATGTCTTCACAACTCAAGGCAGGAGTAATTTGGGGAAATACTTTCAATAAATTTGACCCTGGATCACCGTTTGGAGGTTATAAAGAGAGTGGATTTGGAAGAGAAGGAGGAATGCATGGATTGGCGGATTATATAAAAACGTAAAGACAAGGCAATGCCTTGTCTCAACAGTATAAAGACAGGGCAATGCCTTGTCTCAACAGTATAAAGACAGGGCAATGCCTTGTCTCAACAGTAACGTAAAGACAGGGCAATGCCCTGTCTAAACTTAAAAGATATGACAAGAATAAAAGTACTAAAAACCTATAAAATTTACATTGGAGGGAAATTTCCTAGAACTGAATCTGGCAGGTACTACGTACCCAAAGTCAACCGTAAGGGTATAGCCAATGTATGTCTGAGCTCACGCAAAGACGTGCGTAATGCCACCCAAGCTGCTCGTAAAGCACAAGAACCTTGGGCAGATCGATCAGCATTCAATAGAGGACAGATTCTATATCGAATTGCTGAAATGATGGAAGGACGATTTGATCAATTTGTATCCGAACTCATTATCCAAGGAATAGAAAAAAAGAAGGCAGAAAAAGAAGTTGCACAATCCATAGATCGTTGGATATACTATGCTGGATGGTGTGACAAATTTCAACAAATATACTCATCGGTAAATCCTGTTGCTTCTTCACACTTTAATTTTTCCGTACTTGAACCATCCGGCGTACATTTCATAGTAGTGGATAATACGTCACCACTTATAAGCATTGTCTCTACCCTTGCCCCAGTAATTGCTGCAGGAAATACAGCTATACTACTTGCTCCTAAAAAAAGTCCCCTATCCGCCATCACGTTGGCAGAGATACTACATACTTCTGATGTGCCTGGTGGAGTCGTAAATATACTTACAGGCGATAAAGATGAATTGGCCGATCATTTCTCCACTCATCTGGACATCAATGGCGTAATTTATAGCGGAAATAAGAAAAAATATATTACCCAATTAAGAAAAAATGCCACTAGCAACTTGAAAAGAATGCGATTCTATGATGAGGATTGGGCTAAAAAAGATGCACAAGGGCCTCACTATATTAAAAATGTATGTGAAGTAAAAACCACTTGGCATCCTATTGAAGTTATTGGTGCATCCGGAAGCGCATACTAAATGAACATTGAAGACCTCACCATACTTGCTATTAATGCTTCTCTTGCAGCCGGAAAAGCAATACTAAAAATCTACGAGGGTGCATTTATTGTGGAGAAAAAAAAAGACGATAGCCCATTAACTATTGCCGACAAAAATGCCCATAACATCATTACATCTTTTTTAGAAAAAACAGAATATCCTATTCTTAGTGAAGAAGGTCGAGATATTCCTTTTGAAGAAAGAAAAGAATGGGAAACATATTGGATCGTTGATCCGTTAGATGGCACTAAAGAATTCGTGAAACGCAACGGTGACTTCACTGTGAATATAGCGTTAATGTCTAACAATAAACCAATAATGGGGGTAATATATATTCCTGTAAGCGACACATTGTACTTCGGTGGAGAACTTATTGGATCATATAAACATACTTCCGTATCACGTACAAGTGAACTTGTCTATAGTGAATTGACAGAATCCAAAAATCAAATTCCACTAACTAGTAATCCGACAACCTATACCATTGTTGCTAGTCGATCTCATTTGTCTCAAGAAACAAAAGACTACATCAACAAACTGGAGAAGACTTACGGCGAAGTAAATAGGATCTCTCGAGGAAGCTCTCTTAAAATTTGCATGGTCGCTGAAGGAGTTGCCCATGAATATCCACGATTCGCTCCTACAATGGAATGGGATATTGCTGCTGGACATGCGATTATACTTGGTGTTGGGGGAGAAATCATCAACACAACGACAAAGAAATCTATCCTATATAACAAAATAAACCTTTTAAACAACTGGTTTGTCGTAAAATAACTCTTGGTTTTACACTGGTTTTTTAACGGTTCAGCAACTCTACAAGTCGTACGGAATCAACGATTTTGCCTAAAAAACACAATTAACATTAATTAACTAAACTTAATATTGTGTAGGTCAACATTTTATTGTTAGGAATAACTAAGATTTTTAAATAAGAACTGAAAATTATCTCGTTGCTTTGGCAAGAGTATTTAACACCGAATCAGGAATAAAATCAAATCTAAAAATAATGTTCATGAGAAACATAACTACAATAATAACGAGTCACAACAAGTTGCAATATCACATTTTTGTGATGATAGTTTTTTGTTTAGTAACCACTACCCTTAGCGCACAAAATACCATTTCAAAAAAAGCATCCAATGTGCAGGTCGGAAGTCATAATTACCTTATTGACAAAAGCATGAAGGGTGATGTTGTAAATGATGACGCATTTAAATCCTTAGTCACCTCCCTAAGTTTAGATCCGAACAATATCACTGGTGCAGGTGGTGTAGACATCAATACAGTCTCATGTTCATCGGGCTATGAAATACTTGATAATTTCAATACTGGTGTTGTTCCCCAAATTATTTCGACCAATGGAGTACAATCCATAACTATTACATTAACAAATCCTCAAGACATAGGAGACGAATCTCTAAGTATTGGCGGAATATTCCCAGGGGTCATTGTTTCAGGTAATAACACTACTCAACTCATATTAACCAATGATGGATTTGCAACAGACAACCAAATGTCCAATGCATTAGATGACCTTACCTTTATTGATGAATCCTTAACACCAAATGAGGTAATTACTCGTGAAGTAGAAATTTTCTTTACTTCGTATACATCCGAACAATCCAATACCGCAACCGCATTTTTTAATGTAACAAAAGCATCAAAATCAGGATTTAATCCAAGTGCTAAAATTGTATTTAACACAGATCCATCTTTTGATCTTTTTACCACTCTCGATGGCTCACAAGATGGAGGGGGAACTTGGGTTGATGTTGATGGAACAGGGGCCTTATCCGTAAACATCGTTGACCCGAATAGCCTTCCACTTGGAGGAAGTAAATTCACCTATTCAGTTTCTTCGAATTCGCCATGTCAAGATGTATCCACAACAGTAGTGATAATTAATTTAAACTCATCAGAAGTTCCCATTTCTGCTCCTACAGCTTGCGGTACTTTTATAACAACATATAATAATCCTCTATATTCAGCTAATTCAAATGATGCAATCTACACATTTGACTTGGGTTCTGGAGAAATTGAAGCTGAAGCAGGATCTGTTGGAACTACCTACAAATGGTATAAATATGACTCAGCCTTAAATTCATATGTATCCTACGCAAATAATAATACTAGAATTCAATCCAACCTTGCAGATGGAGGATATTTGGTTGTACGAAATGATGGCGGCACCATAACCGAAGGAAGAGTATGGGTATGGAATACAAGCACCTCTCCTGATGCAGGTTCAGACGTCTTTGTATGCAGTGGAGGGAATATAACTCTTAATGGGAGCACCACGATAACAAATCCTACTTTCACATATTACGATCCAGTGGAAAGACCCTTTATAATTGATGCAAATACAATAATCACAATCACTTTTGACGCAACCCATACCTTTGTTTCCGATCTAGCCTTTTATGCAATTAATCCTTCGGGAGATGCCCGAATTGATTTAGGACCTCGACAATCCACAACTGGCAACTGCAATGGAGGAGACAACATATCAGGCCTTACATTTACATCCAATGTTGTAAATAATTCATACAATTACTGTACTCTAGCAACACCATTATCAGGTGTATTTGATTCTTTTAACGATGGCGTTTCAGACCAACAAATAGACTGGAGTTCATGGTATGGGAACAATGCTAGATCCGGTGGTTGGGCAGTTCAAATATACGACTGTGTAGGTCAAGATATTGGATTGTTAACAGGTGTTATAATTGAATTTGATGATGGAGCAGGTAATGTTGTAACTTACTCTAGCGGTGCTATTGCGGTCGCAATAAATGATAATTCATGCACCCCTGAAACGGCTTCTATCTACATTGTTCCAAGTAATGTTGCTGTTGCAAATAATGAATCTGTTAGTATCAACGATGGCGTGGGAATTGGTGGAAACGGAGGTTATGATTGGAGCTATAGTACAGATGGGCCTGCCGGACCCTGGAGTGCCCCATTTGAAAATTCTACTTTGACTCCAACGATATCCGTTAATCAAGAAATATGGTATAGACTTCAAATTGATAATAGTACATCTTGCGTAGGATCGGACATTGTTCATGTCACAATTGAACAACAATCTTTTGCAGGTTATGCTCTTGAAACAAGTGTCTCCAGTGCAGATGGAATGGTTAATCTATATGATCTTATTGTTGATGAAGGAATAGGCGGAACATGGTCTGTAATTACAGGAACACCTGGTGCTAGTTTTAATGCTGCCAATGGAACTTTTGATGCGGCAAGTGCTCCTGAAGGAAATTACACCTTTCGATATACTCTAACCCCAAATGCACCTTGTCTGAATACAGATGCTACCGATGTGATGGTTTTTCTAAGCGTAAATGACTCGGACAATGATGGCGTGCCTGATAGTACAGACCCTGACCCATTGGATCCTTGTAGCCCAAATCCACTTGCCATTGGAACTGGTGATTGCGATGGTGATGGAACCCTTAACCAAGATGAAACAAATGCAGCGGCTGCATTAGATCCTTGCGACCCGTTAGACCCATCAAATGATCAAGATGGTGATCTCATTTGTAATGCCATCGATCTCGATGACGATAACGACGGAATCCCAGATTTAGTAGAAGACGATGCTCAATGTAATGCTGCTTCTACCTCAACATTCAACTATATCGATCATTGGGCTGTAGATGACGACCCAATAACAGTAGCACCAAATCCAGCGCTAGACTTTAGTGGTATTTCATTATCATTAAACAGAACAGATCCAGATGGGATTTTACTTGACACCCGAATAAGAAACACCTTCAATAACATAGAAAATGCCTATGTTGTAAAACAAAGCTCCGTAAGCGCCAATCTAAATCGTGTGACCACTCACGAGTGGGTATTTTCTGAACAAGTGATGAATCTTGATTTTGAAGTGTTTGATATAGATGAAAGTGGTAGCTGGAAAGATGAAATCATAATAAGAG
>JAJRRH010000071.1 GCA_024279715.1 Bacteroidota bacterium | reverse complement strand
TTTCAATTGTGTGTGTTATGGCATATGCCAAGCTGATGGCATCCCAAACGATAATCTTCCACATCAACACGACTTACGTCAAAGGAGCTGCTGTGATAAGGGGTGGTACAGGGTATGAAATTCTAATCATCAATCATCATGGAATACCAGAAATTATTGCGAGAGCGTTCAATGTAAAGAATAAATAGATGTGATTTTTGCTCAGAATCGATAACTATGAGGTTTGTAGAAAACGGCAAAACAAATCCTGGTCACAACATTTTTTGTCCAATTTGTGGTGGGCAAGTTATCTATGACGAATACACTGGCTATGTGTGCAGCCAGTGTGGATTTGTCGTAGATGATACAATAGTAACGGAAGGAGTCAGACCTGAGAAGTCAACAGCTCAAGCAACACTACCATTGGAAAGCAGAACTGTGATATGCAAAAAGGAACTATATCGAGTCCTCGATTACTATACTTGCGGGAACTCGAGGAAGTACAAGTATCACATCGACAAACTGGCGAAAACCTTCTGCCAGAAAGGCCCAATCATAGCAGCGAAAAACCTAGATAGGCTCATCATAACGTTGGTGGGCAGGAAAGCAGCCTCATGGATAAGCATGAAAGGTGTGTTAATGAAATCGTTGATAGAGATGTTCAAGGAGACAGATCTCCTAGCAACAATACTGTCTTGCAGGCCTGAGCTCAAGTGGGAAAAGAGCCTGAAAAACGTCGACGATGGGTTTAGGAAATTCATTTACGAATACGTTAGCATCAGTGAGAAAACTCCTTCTCTCAGCATCGCCACTGTGGTCCCAATACTGTTCTACTACTACAACGGAGTAAACAACCACTTCTATAATTCGGCACTCAAGACGTTGAAAGTGATTGAGAGAGCGACAATATCAGCGTTGAAGGTGTGGGGAATTAACGCTTTTACTTCAGTAAAACCAACGTTGAATACTGTGGACACCGTTCTCGTTCCTGCAAACATGAAGATTGTTGCTAAGAAGGACATACCATATCTCCCCGAAGACATTCGTTTGTTCAGTGTGGCAGCGACCTCGTTGGGATTACCCTTCCTAACGAAAGCTAGCATATCTGTCAAAGAGAAAATCGAAATAGATATGTACGTTGGGCATCCGGTGAAGGCATTCGTAAATAAGTTCTTCAGAGACCCAGACAAAGAGCGAATTTATGGAAAGGCGTTCATTATTGGCCTTTACCTACTGGAAAGATCAGGATGGATTGAGGTCGAATCGCCAGATCTTAAGATAAGGATAAAGGATGACAACCTTGATCACATAGCCAAACTAATCAATGATGGAGAATATCCGCCTCCATTCCAGATGAATAACATACCAGCAGGTTGGGTGATCAGCGCATGAACGAAATGAATTGTGATATTCTCCTCACTATGTTTATCACGTCATCCAGAACCATCCACGAAGTGGGCATCACTCTTTCCACAATGCAATAGCATTTTTCCGGTCTGCAAACGATCTTCTTCAGACAGATGTAGCCGTTGCAGAAGCATGTCCCACACTTCGTCACACCCGAAATGATCGGTGAACCCTTACATCCTCCGAAGATCTGTGCGCATCTTGTCCAACTCCCCTGTGCAACGATCCCTTCGTGACACACTTCCACGACGAACCCCAACTATACCACACTCAGGATTTTACTTAGTACGCAAGGTGTTGCTGACCTCACTGACCAGTTTACCGGTCAGTAATCATGAAATCGGGTATAGGGAATTTCATCCTGACTGACCAGACTGACTTCTAAACCGAGTGGTCAGTCCTATGGAGAGAAAATCTGAAGGTGCTGTCTAACTTTTTGGGAACAATGCTGTACAATGGTGGTTCGTTGATCAAGGCAACAAAGGTCTACGCTGGGAACGAGATCTATCGCTCTTCCATAGCTTTCATACCAAGATCTTGCTACAGTGCAAGTGGTCGAAAAACGGTTCTGATCTCCGATGCTTTACCAAATTACGATTTCGTAATAGTTGACAAAAACGGCAAGGAAGTTTTTGTCGGGAAGAATGAGTTTGATGCCAAGTTCATTGGAGCAGACTGGTACGACGGCGCGTACTATGTCTTAATGCTAGAACGGAAACAAAAAAATCTGGTGTTCACCGTCCTGAAGATCAATGAAGACGGGAAATTGGTTGATAGTGCATCTACAGTAGATTTAGGCGAATTGTCAGGATTTTTCAAACTTTACATCATACGTCCTAACCTCTACAATTTCTTTGCGAGATTCACAACAGCAAGGGGAAAACCCGAATTCGTCGTTTCTGCATTCATGTTTGATTACTTCAAACGATCGGAAACCAAATTGATGTACATGTTTATCCTAACCCCCGATTTCGACAGGAAAACTGTAGATGTCGAAATACTGTACAATTACAAGTTGGATAATAAAAACGTGAAAAAGGAATATCCCAATGATGTCGAAATCTTTGTGTATAGAGACACAGTTTACACCTTTCCAATCATCATAGACGGAAGGGAAAGAACCATTAAGCTGGGTATCAATGGAATTAACATCTTCAACAAGAGCTCGAGGCAGTATTATGTTGATCTATTCGATGCCGATCCACAACTAAAGAAAGCTAGGATGCTTGAATATTCTGAAATCAGACCTTACACCCACAGAGGCAAGTTACATATCGCTGTGGTTGTGAAAGCATTCTTCGAAAATCCCTATGATTCCGAAAATCCATACAGAACAAATGCACACATCTTTGTCATCAAGTTTGACAACAAACCCTCCATAGTGAAGCACGCTGTTAAGGATCTCGAAAACGGGCTCGAATCTCCTGGCAGAGCGTTTTACGTGGTTTTCCCAGAGACCAACGATGTGGCTGTCGGTGTGAGAATCGCATCGAACAAGGGTAATAGAGTAATACTGGAGGTGGAAGGTACAAGCAACATCATGATTCCACTTCACGTCAGGAAAGAGATCGGCTCTGAAGGTCTGATTTTAGACCAGTGCAAGAACGACCTGTCAAAGCTCAAACTCATTTACAAGCACAAAAACGTCTCTGAAACTGTTTTCTTTGACACTTTCTATATTGGCTCTATGGCGTACAAACACGTTTTCTACTAGAAAAAAGCTAATTTAGGATGAACTACATCTCATGATTGGTGAAAAGATGGTGACCTTTGATTCGATCAAAGCATACCGTGGCAAAGAAGTCTGCTCAACGATTATCGATTTTGTGTGTAATGAACTTGATGTACCATTTTTCATTATATCAGCCAGCGGCAAAAGGCTAATCGCTAATCCAGAAACAGCCACAATCAAAATAATAGACAAGGATGGTAATGAGATTGATGAATGTTTTCAAGCAGAATTCTGTGGTCTTTACGAATACATCGGTGGCGTAGGATGGTACGATGGAGCATACTATATTCTGCTGTATAATATTGTAACTTTCAATTTTGTCATCTTGAAAATTAGCGAAGATGGTAAGCTGATTGGGGAAGCAAAAGCAACAAATCCACTTCCCATCCTTCTAGGAAATGAAGAAGATGATATAATAAGAGCTAGAAATTATATGATTCTAGAAGATGACAAATATTTGGGCTACTATGCCAGGTTTACTACTGTTAGAGGAAAGCCAGAGTTCATTGTTTCCATGCACAAAACGGGTTCCCCAAACACCTTAACCGCAAGACTACTATTCATTGCTACTCCTGATTTCGAAAGAGGTAAGATAAATGTGGAATTACTGCACAATTATCTTTCGGATTACGACATGAATCAGGATGTTTTTTACAGGTTTTTTGTGTACAAAGATAATGTTTACACGTTCTCAGTTAGGTGGGATCTCAGTTCAGAAAATTACATAACAATAGACAAGATCAACATACTCAATAAACACCTAGAGCGACATCGAATCGACCTTAGTAAGATAAATCCAGAATTTAAAAAACCGGTGCCAATCTTTTTCAGTTACTCCATGCCTTACATCCACAAAGGTAAACCATTCGTCGCAATAGTTGATTATAATAAATACGATGTTAGTAAAAATTTGGTCAGAGCCTTCATCTATGTTATTTCGTTAGACGGAAAACCATCTATAGTAAAACATAATGTGAAGATATTCAGTGAAAAAGAAAGCACTCTCCGCCCTATTGTTTTTATCGACTCTAACGATGTAGCAGTCTCTGCAAGAATTAGCGAGATACGAAATAATGAGATCATTCTGGAGCTGGAGGGTACAGACAACATTATGCTTCACTTGGTCTTCAAGGAAAAGTTGATCTCCATTAAAGAGGATGATATCAGATTATATGGAGAAAAAATTGGACTATTTTCATTCGACATAGTTCCATCAACATTAGCACTCATTTATTCGCCGAATGAAAAGAAACGAACGATCCGAACAATCTTTCGAAGAATCTTTGCGTTTAATACCTTTCCGATTAAACCTATACGGTTGAACTTCTACTAATTTTTTGATTGAACTACATCTTATGGTGTAAAGATGGCGCCTTTTGTCCCTAACAAATTGTACCAAGGCAAAGAAATCTTCTCAATAGACGTCAAACTTGATATTGGATTTCCATTTTTTGTTGAGTCTGGTAGCGGTAAGACAATGTTGATCGCTGATCAATTAGCAGATGCTATTGTCAAGATAATAGACAAAGATGGAAACGAGATTTTTAGTGAAAGATATGAACATCATGAAGAAATCGGCGGTGTCGGATGGCATGATGGGGCATACTACGTCCTACTGTACGATAGAGCAGATTTCGCAATTACCATCTTGAAGTATAGCGAAGATGGGAGGCTGATTGGTAAAACAGAGCCAATTAAACCAATCCCTGTCCTTCTAGGAGAATACGGATATGGCATAGTTCTGAGAGATGCAGTTATAGAGAGAATAGACTACTATGCTAGGCTTACCACTGCCAGAGGAAAGCCAGAGTTCGTTGTTTCTTCGTCTGTATTGGATTATCCCTATCCAGATACAAAGTTACTATTCATTGCTACTCCTGATTTCAGAAATGGAAAAGTAAATGTAGAAATGTTGCACAACTACATAGAGGATTCGGAAGAACTTTCTATTTTAGAAAGAATTTTTGCATACAGGGATAATGTCTACGTGTTATCGATTGTTGATTCCAAAAAACACCAAATCCTGATTGATAAAATCAATATATTCGATAAGCATCTAGAGCGGCATCAGATAGACCTTAGTGAGATAAACCCAGAATTTAGAAAATCGGTGCCAATCTATAGTTACTATATGCCTTACATCCACAACGACAAACCATTTGTTGCAATAGTTGCATACAATAAATACGGCGTCAAAGAAAAAATGATTAGAATATTCACCTATGTTATTTCGCTAGATGACAAACCATCCATAGTAAAACATAATATGAAGATAATCAAAAGAAAAGAAAGTATTCTTCTATACCCCATTGTTTTTACCGACACTAACGATGTGGCAGCCTCTGCAAGAATTAGTGAGATACGAAGTAATGAGATCATTCTGGAGTTGGAAGGTACAGACAACATTTTACTTCACTTGGTCTTCAAGAAAGAAAATGTTATCAAATCAGGTAATGGAGAAATTGAACTATTATCATTCGATATCGATCCATCGAAAATCGCACTCGTTTATTCGTTTAATGAAAATAAAGGAACTATTGCGTTCGATAGTCGCCTTGTTGGTTCTGTGTCGTACAAGCAAGTTTTTTACTAATTTTGGAATAACTTCATCTTTACGGTGTGAAGATGATATACTCTAATCCGAATAAGGTGTACTATGGCAAAGAAATCTGCTCAATTGATCCAAATTTATTCAATTTATGGAGTTATAGATATTCATTTTTCGTTAAGTCTGACAGCGGCAAGACAATGTTAATCGCTGATCCATCATCTGCGAAAGTTATGATATTAGACAAAGATTGTAAGAAGGTTTTTAGTGAAAGTTTTAAAGTAAAATACAATGATCTTTTCGTATTAATTGCTGGTGTAGGATGGTATGATGGAGCATATTATGTTCTGCTGTATGATTCACGTGATAAATTCATAGTCCTGAAGATTAGTGAAGACGGCAAACTGATTGGTGAACTAGAACTAACAAATCCACTTCCAACACTTCTAAGAGATGACGAATACAAAAAACTTAAAAGGAAAATTCGTGTCGGACATGACTACTATGCTAGGTTTACTACTGCCAGAGGAAAACCGGAGTTTGTTGTTTCCTTGTATAGAAATGATTTAAGTTCAGTTGAACCACCAGCCACGTATGTCTTATTCTTCATCACTCCTGATTTTGAAAAAGGCAAAGTAGGTGCAGAACTGTTACATAGTTACATAGAAGATGAGGATTACTCTCCTATTTTAAAAAGGAGTTTTGTGTACAAGGACAATGTTTACGCATTCTCAATTATCGACTTCAAAAAACAACGAATCTTGATCGATAAGATCAATATATTCAACAAACACCTAAAGCGGTATCAAATCGACCTTAGTGAGATAAACAAACTTTCGAAACCGAAAAAACCATTAGTTGACAATTACTCCATGCCTTACATCCACAAAGGTAAACCATTTGTTGCAATAGTTGCATATGAAGACTATTATAATGGCGATGAAAATTTGATCAGAACTTTCATCTATATCATTTCATTAGAAGGTAAACCGTCCGTAGTGAAACGTGATGTGAAAATATACGAAAAATATAATGATATTCCAGTTCCTATTATTTTCGCCGAGTCTAACGATGTGGCAGTTATCTTAAGAAATAAGGAAACACTGGATAACAAAATCTTTCTAGAGTTAGAAGGAACAACCAACATTCTACTGCGATTGGATCTCAGAGAAGGGAATGAAATTAAATTGGATTATGTGGATTATGGAAAAATTGACCTAAAATCATTCGATATCGATCTATCGAAAATTGCACTTATCTATTTTCTGGATGAAGATGAAAAAGATGTAAAGAAAAGAGCTATCGTGTTCGACAAACACTTTATCGGAAATATGATAGACATGAACGTTTTCTACTAATTTTTGGATGAATTACAAAAATGGGAATCAAAATGAGAACCAGAAAAAACATAACCGTGTTTTCTAGTTCAAAATACTACCATGCAAAAGGTATTGAAATTATTTCTTTTCAATCATTCGGTACATGTTTTGGATCTGATAATACATTCTTTGTTGTTCTGGACGACAAGATCAGGATAATGAACGTGGAAGACAGAAAGGTAGTTTATGAAAGAGAGATAGACTACTCAATTTTAACAATCGGATGGCATGACGGTGTTTATTACATATTTGGTACAGACGTCAACTATTCAGGCGAAGACTTTCCAGTGGCGTTATTCATAATCGAAGCGATTGATGAAAGAGGAAAATTTATTGGCAGGATAAAAATAGATGACTTACTACAACTCATTGAAGATAAATTAAGAAGCATGAATCCTAGCAATCCTTCAATAAATCAAGTCCTGAAAACGATCCAGAAGTATAGGGATAGCTTCTGGACGGAATGGACCACCGAAGTATATTTCACCATGATAGACGGGAAACCGTCATTCATATTGTCTTTCTATCATGCTAACCTTGGTGAAGTTTTCAAAACTCAGTTTATTTTCCTCTTAACCCTTGACTTTAACAAAAAGACAGTCGATGTAGAATACATCTATAACTATATGAACATTGACAAGAATCCCTCAGCTACTTATGGTGTTACCTACAAGGATAATCTATATCTAATCGATTTTGATGAAATTGATGGATCTCCGGCAATATTTGTCGACAGAATCAACATTACTAGCAAAACTGTGTCGCGCCATTATATCAGGTTCGAAGATGAAAACGATCAACCACATAAGCTCAAGATATCAGCTAAAATCTATACCAACAAAGGCAAACCATACATAGTAGTTTTCCTAGAGAAAAATTACAAAACAAAACGGAACGAGGACAAGTATATTGATGAAGTCTACATCTTTTCATTAGAAAAAGAGCCAAGATTAGTGAAACACTCAATCCTAGACAGAAAATACTACACAGACTTAGGTTTCAAATTGCTACCAAATCTGCTCATCCTAGCTGACACCAACGATGCTATAGTTTACATGAAATCAGGATTAGTGACGAAACAAAATATGGAAGTATATCTAGTTGGAACAAGCTTTATCAAGATTGATTTCGAACTTAAGAGATTGTTTAATGATAAGTCTGCTAGTGAAGATCACAAGATATCTAAACTGATATATTCTGCTCTCCTGAAAGCTGCGAAAAACAATAACTTTTCAATTAATAATTGCGAAGACATAAGGTTTTTGCTCATAGGCTTACAATCTGTAGTGAGGTTGTTAGTGTATCGTCCATACTTTATTGGTGCTGAATGTTTCAAAACTGTTTTCTACTAAAACATAATTTTTTCTCAATATTCCAATGGTGCTGTTATGAGTGTCAGGACCACAAACAAACACGATCGGGATTATGATGTTGTTTACTACTATGCAAAAGGCATCGCTTATTCGTTCCTAGGAAATTCAGATCCAATGTGTATAGAACCACATAATGGATTGTGTTACTTCATGAGAGCTTATTATTTTGAAGATAATGACGATGAACCTGAAATTATTATAGAAGGTGAAAAAAAGTGTACATTCGATGAATGTGAGTTCTCATATCAAGTTCTTTTGCCAGAGTTTCATAGAGTAGAAAAGGATCGTTTGTCAGGATACAAATTCGTCTTTTATGCGGTTGACAAGAAAGGAAAAATTGTTGATCGCATTGAAGCAAAACACTTGCTATTGTTGTTGAAAGAAAAGCTGATGAGATCGAATTCTAACGACCCAATGATAAAGGAGACATTGAGAGTGATTGAGAAATTGAAAAGCGTCAGTCAACCTTTCTCTCAATTTACGGTGATAAATGGGAAACCTGCATTTGTCGTAGCTTTTGAATGTGAATATTTTGTTGAAGAAAGAATGACAGATGAAGCACATTTGATTTTGCTCGCCTCACTTGATTTCAACAGGAAGACAGTCGACGTTGATCTCATTTATTTATACAAAGAGATGAAGTATTTCACTTATTATACTTTAGCAGCAATGCTCGTTTACAATGATATTATCTATTTGCCTAGAGAATATGTATCTAGTAAGGGATCTAGTAAGGGAGAAGCAATAGTCATCGACAAGATCAACATTCTGAAGAAAGAATTAGATAGTTCCATTGTTTATCTCAGCGAAGACACTATATTTTTCACAAACATTAATATGGTAAGTTATATTAACAACGGCAAACCATATCTAGCAATTAGAATGTTATGTTATGATGATGGCACACATTTGTTTGTAATTTCAATGGATGATGGAAAGATCGTGAAGCATAGATATTTTGACAAAAGACCTACCCTTGTAGATCTTACAAAACCGGATTGCAAATTTAAACATTGGGGTGATATCGTACCTTGTAAAATAACATATCATTATATCGCTGTATTTCCTGATACTAATGATGTAGCGATTTTTCTAGTAGACACAAGGGAATTATCTCCAGATGCTATCGAACTGACATTCGAAGGGACTAGAACGATCAAACTTGTGATTGACGTTGGGTATGTGAAAAATGCATTAGCCGAATTAAAGAAAAGATTAAAATCTGCAACTAATGAAGATGAGAGAAAAAAATTACTAAGACAACTTGTGAGTCTTGAAGATACATACTACTGTCTCATGGCGCTTCTAGGAAATAGCAAATATTTCGAAAAATGTATCGGAGATACTTCTTTCAGAGATATAACTTTACATCTACACAATTTTGGCTTTGATAAAAGAAAGAGGTATATCGGAGTTTTCTTCTATCTTGGTACCCTTAGCTCTGTCATCATATACCGTCTTTATCCATTTAACAACATTAGAAAAACTGTTTTCTACTAAAACCATTCGTTCGCCTTCCACCACCATCATAATGATACTGGCATGATCACCAAAAGTCAATCAAATATTGACAACACTATCTTAATGGCAAAAATATGATGTCCGAAGCTTTCTATCTTGCAAGA
>JAJRRH010000070.1 GCA_024279715.1 Bacteroidota bacterium | reverse complement strand
GATGTATATGACACCCAATTGAAACGATGTTGTTGCTTGTGAATTCATTATGGAAAATTTTGTCAAAAGCACAAAGAGGTGTAGCGGTAACTAGTTTTACATTAGTAGACCTAGAATATCTGTATATGTCCTCAAAGAATTTTGCTCCCTCATTCAATGTGATGGCATAGTCTGAATCATTTAAGTTTGATGGACATGGTCCACAAGTACTAAAAACGCTCTGATTTAAGGGGTATTTTGATAATATATCAATTATTTTTCTTAAATCATGACTATTGCAATTGGTCATTACTGTTTCAGTAGAAGTTTTAAGTCCAACAGAGATCGCATTCTCTATCCCTCTGATACTTTGTTTAAAACTTCCAGGAACTCCAGTTATTGAGTCATGAGCAGATTCATTGCTACCCTCAATGGATATTGTTACCGTAGAAAGGCCTGCTTCAAATAATTTTTGTGCAAATAATTTACTTGAGAGCTTTCGACCATTAGTAACCATGCCAACATGAATATCACTTTCAGTTAGTCTTACAATTAACCGGGCAATATATTTATAAGTCGTTGGCTCCCCTCCTATTAAAACAACTCTTTTAACCCCTAGTCCTTTCAAAAAATTTGTAAATTCTTGCTCACTTCGATCATTTAGTGATTTGGGGTGATCCGTGACAGCATAACACCACTTACATTTACTGTTACATCTGTAAGTAATAGGCAACCAGACGGTATTTATGTTGTTAATTTCCATGCTCTCTTCATCTTGGAAGAGACCAACTAGACAAGTGATGAATAACGTTTTATCGAACTAAGAATGTGTGATCCAATAAATTATTCTAGACAGGCCAGCCTCCTTGGTCACAGTCACAATCGGCAGCGCAGTCGTCACAATCGCAGTCACAATCTTTGCCGCAAGTATCAGAATTTTGCAAATATCTAATTATTCTTGATTGGTATTTTTCGAATTTAGAATGGCTGATTTCTTTAGAACTCAAAAAAGAGTTATCAATCAAATTTAATAGTGAACTATCCACAACATCACCCCCAATATTTAGATACCTCAACGTGTCACATGTACTAGAGTGTAACACAGGTCAAATGTCAAGAAGAATTACCGCTTGTGTTGATTCAACTTTAGAAGAATTTTAAATAAGATGAGCTGATTTGGCTTGCAGAGCAGACTTTGCCAGAATCGCGCCTTGACGAAATTCTTGAATGAACTGTTTTATATCGTCTAGTTCTCTCCGTAACCTCAATATCTCCTGATTTGCACCATTGGCTTGATTGTTTGTTTCGTCATATATATTCTTATCCTGTTGAATTAGTAGACCATGTTTTTCTATTTTCCCGTCCATGCCAATAAACTGCGTGTAATAATTAAGCATGTCGAAGTCCTTCCAACCCGCTCGGTGTCGAACTGCGTCCAGGCTCACAAGGTGTGGATTATCCTTTGCAAGCAGTCGAAAATGAATCGCCGCACTATGACGGAAATCATAGAGCGAAAGATTGGCATAATAGTCGCCGCTGGGATGGGAAAGGCCATCTCCAAATTCTTGTTTGGCGGCTTCTTTAAGTCGCCGATTCAAATATGCTGGTGAAAAATCAAAAATGGCATCTTCTGGTTTCAACTTCTTTCTCTTGATATATGACAGAAGTTCATCGCCACAGTAGAGTAGGTTAAATGATCGCCCACTGGTTTTACTGATTTCGTCGGAGATATGAATCCAGACTTCGTCATCACGCACTTCAATATCTGCGACTCGCAAACTCAATAATTCAGTCGGGGCTCGGATAATGGAATCAAACATAAACAACAAGGTCACTTGCGTGTCTTGATCAAAATATTCCAGTAGTTTCTCTACTTGATCTTTCTTGAGATATACAAATTTTGGTTTTGCCGATGCTGTGCTCAGGTCTTCAGTGATATCCCGTACCCGAATTCCTTTCTTTCGATTTACCTTTTGCCACCAGTGCCAGAAATTCTTAAAAACTTTGACGTAATCTCCAGTTGATTTGTACACCGTGCCTCTCGCTGTTTTGATGTGCCCTCGCCTGATGTCCGAGAACAAATTACTGATTTGATCCTCACTTGTTACTCGAAGATCGGAGACCCCTCTTTCTTGGAGCATTCGAGTAATCTGACTCATTCTTTGGGCGATATTACACAACCTCGCGTAACTTCGACCTCCCTTCATGGCACCGGAAGTATTACGACCTTTCTCCATATCGATAACATGCTCAACGATGACTTCAGAATTTTCTCTGGTTATATTCTTGATGCCGACGGCAAGGGAAGCTTCTTTCCATCTTGCGTATCTTCTCTCACATCCGTAAATATCGACTTTCATGATTATAAATTGTGATAAATCTATAAAAACAATGAACCGTTTTATACTACGCCCAATTTGGACGCGGTTGGGGCGTTAAGTGGGCGTAGAACCTTCGCTCATTTGTTTTTATGACTTGTGATGTGATTTAATTGCGTTGGTGAATGTTATTTTCACCAATCAGATGATTGTTACATCATGCAAAACAGTTCCTTCTATAAATACTTTTCGGCTTTTGCCTGTGGATGGAAAAAGAAAAACAAAAAGTAAATGCTGGTGAAGATTTCAATAATGCAAATTCAAAACATCAAGATTCTGATGAACTTCAAAACATAGGTGAAGCAACTACAATCTTGAAAGTGTTGATTTCAAAATGTCTTCAAATGGAAAAAAGGTTAAGGGTAATTCTTGAAAGTTCTGAAATTTGACAAAGTAATTTTGGCATACTAGATTTTGAATATGATGTGTTGCGCAGGCGAATCAATTTCGCCTCAGGATTAACATATCGGACTTCAATTTACAAGACTCTAATGACATTCAATGAATGTAGGAGTCGAAACTGACCTAAGTCAATATCTACTTGTATTGCAACTATTCTATTGAATAGAGCGGAACTATTCTATTGAATAGAGCGGCTTGACAAGTAAGTAATATTACAATTATAATCTGAATATGATAAGGACGCAATTAAATTTTTGGTGTTAAAAAATCAGCCCGTAAATCTCAGATTCGAAATATGAACTTAACCATAATGCACCTTGATTACGCTTGTATGTTCATTATATCATCAACTTAGGCTTAAATATGAATTTATTTGGTACTTTTAATTACGGCAGACTGATAAAAACATTCTTACCTGGTTTAATATTATTTGTAGCCCTCTGTCTTTACATGGATATCATACTCAAGTATTCCATTAGTAATTATCGTTTTTTGAGTTATGTTCAGAATAATCCAGTGCTATTTAGTGTCATATTGATACCGTTCAGCATCATCCTCGGAATCTTTTCAAACACTTTTTTTTTCACCTTTGCAACACACTACCTCATTAATAAACATCACATTTCAAATAACAATGGATTCTATGATTTTAAATCTAAACATATTGATCGAATATCACGTAGTATAGGATCCAAAATAGGATTGAAGGATGACATGCTTGAGGAATTTATATCAAATATTGATGTTAGTGCCTTTCTGCTTAACAAGACGGACGTTAGTAAAATTGCTCACATTAAAGATAGTTACTGGTATTACTTGGAGTTTCATCTAAATATTCTATTCGCTATTGATTTCATCGTGCCAGCTCTAATGATACTTTGGTTAAAATGGTGTGTTGCCATATCTCTTAATACTGCTACATTAATTGGTACTCTTGTGCTGTATGGATTATTTATTGTGTTATTAAATATATTATTTATTGTTTCTGCCCGTAAAAATTATTTCATCTATAAGAAAAAAAGGTTAAGTCTTTTAATTGGAGCACATTATTACTATAAATCCTGAAATGGTAAATAGGATGGTTTTTCGATTTTCACACCAACAGTAAAGTAATAAATCAAGCAACCCCAACAAGAATATATGCTATTGGAATGTGGGCTAGATACATTCCAGGGTTACGTTCGTGATCTATATCAAAGAGACAGTGGGTGCCGATTTTACGTCTCAGACGTTCGGACTCGTGCTTCGTGGCCTTCTCGAATAATTCAGCCATGCACTCCTACAATTCTATATTCTAAGCATTGGCTTGAACCGAGTGGATCTAGCAGCAGGCTGTAATCTGGTTGATGGTTCTGAGTATTTTCAGAACCTACAGAGTTACGCATGCTGTGAAAGTGTCGCTGTGATTCCTGCATTATCTCGCCATGGTTTTCCTCATCAGATTCTTTTTACCTATCTGAACAAATAAACATAGACTATATCAATTTAACTTGTGTACTAATAATTAGAATTAACTCTCAAAAGTCTATTGTTTACTAATGTTTTCGCTCAGTTTCGTGAATGCAATTTTATTTGATTTCCACTCAAGATATTTTAATGCTTTATTTAGTGAAACCCACTTAAACTCTGTATGCTCTGGATAGATATTATTATTAATGTTAATTTCTGTTTCTGGATCGACCTCAAAACCATACACATACTCGGAGTACATAATACCGTCATTATAATACTGAAATAGATATATTTCATCAGTAATATTAATTATAGCACGTTTTTTAACACTAATTTCTTCTGCAATTTCTCTGATGCAAGTTGATCTGAGATTTATGTCAGAATCTTCAACGCCTCCAGTAACTGTTTGCCACCATCCCCCTCTTTCGGGCGTACGCTTTAGTATCAGATACTCATAACCATCATTTGCTTTCCTGTAGATTATGCATTGAACTTGAATTGGTAATCTCATCGAACTTATATATAACAGGTTGGTTTATATATGTTTCCAAATTAGCAATGGTCATCAATGTAGATAGGGCCTTATCGTCAATAATAAAGGCTTATAACTCTTCTAATAATCTCAATGTCTCAGGAAGAGTCTTTTCAAGCATCTGTGATTTCTATGCCAAAAAATCAATAACCTTCCTCCATGAATGCAACGGGGCTGCTGGTAGATTCCTGATGCATGGGAAACAAGTGGCACTACAATGTAGCAGAAGTCGAGAATTAAATCTTTCTTGGAGTCTCGAGAAATAATGTATCTCTGTAAATATTCTTAGGGGCTGTCCTAGATAACGTAAATAATCTAGGATGGATTGATGAGAAAAAGCAGACTAAGTGGTCACAAACAAGATCGATTGATTGAACATTTCGTGGCCGGAACAACGGCTCGCACGGCAGCGGCCCTGGTTGGTGT
>JAJRRH010000069.1 GCA_024279715.1 Bacteroidota bacterium | reverse complement strand
CTGTTTTATTATGGGTGTTCCGCTAAAGTGTGTACTTTTGTTCATATCTGAATTTTGTAGTGAAAAATCAAGATATAAAAAAAGCGGGAAACTCGATTGAGAAATCCCGCTTTTTTAAAGTTTTATCGGACACTAATGTCTTTTAATGAACAACGTACTTTTAAGAACTTGCGTTCCTCGTTGTTTTGACGTATCTTTGTGACTTGAAATATAAACAGTCAAGGGGGCTGTCTATTTGACAGGAGATGTGTAGTAGGATATGTGAAGGAGGATGTGAAACTAAAAAAAACAAACTAATATATGCGTCAGTTAAAGATAACCAAATCTATTACTAACAGAGAAAGCCAATCACTAGACAAATATTTACAAGAAATTAGCAAAGAAGAGCTTATTACAGCTCAAGAAGAAGTTGAGTTAGCTCAACGTATTAAACAAGGAGATCAAAGAGCATTAGATAAACTAACAAGAGCCAACCTTAGATTTGTAGTTTCCGTAGCGAAACAATACCAAAATCAAGGATTGAGCTTACCGGATCTAATAAACGAAGGAAACCTAGGCTTGATTAAAGCCGCACAAAGATTTGACGAAACCCGTGGTTTCAAATTTATATCCTACGCCGTATGGTGGATTAGACAATCGATTCTACAAGCATTAGCAGAACAATCAAGAATTGTTCGACTTCCATTGAATCAAGTGGGATCATTGAGTAAAATCAATAAAATGTTTTCCAAACTTGAACAAGAGTTTGAAAGACCACCTTCAGCAGAAGAACTTGCAGTAGCACTAGACTTGCCACTCTCAAAGGTGACTCAATCACTGAGAGTAAGCGGTCGTCACATTTCTATGGATGCGCCATTTACGGATGACGGAGACTCTAACTCATTATTGGATGTGCTGATTAATGATGATTCGCCAAAAGCGGATAATGGCCTGCTTGCTGAATCATTACACAATGAAGTAGAAAGATCACTCTCCTCACTAAGCGATAGAGAGAGAGATGTGGTAAGATTATTCTTCGGAATAGGTATGAATCACGGATTGACATTGGATGAAATCGGAGAGAAATTTGACCTTACTCGTGAAAGAGTTCGTCAAATTAAAGAAAAAGCAATCCGAAAACTAAAACAACATTCTAAATCTAAACTATTAAAGGCTTACCTCGGGTAAGCTTTTTTTATACCTTATAATTAATTTTTAACGTTTAAATCTCATGAACGAATCAACTTCCTTCGCAACCCAAACAAATACTTGGGTTGAAAAAAAACGATCGGCAGTACAATTGATAAATGCTATCGGTCACTTGATGTATGACAAAAATGTAGAACTTGTATTATTCCGTACTTCACTTGTGGAGTCGGGTGTGTCCGAAGTCCTTGACCTACATAAGTATGCCAATGAAATGGTGAATAAGCCAATCGACATACATAACACAACAGAACTTGCTAATATCATGCTTCGCATGAATCTTGCACCATCCAAAATAGACATCGGAAGATTGTCTAGAGAGTGGAGCATGGAGGGAGACAAGTATGCATCGAAAGAAGAGTTTATGGATGACAAGCTGAGCGGGTTCACTGGTCATCAAGCAAGTTCTGAGATCAAACCTAAAGATGTTGTTCTTTATGGTTTTGGAAGAATAGGAAGACTTTGTGCAAGAGAATTGATACGAATGAGTGGGGTAGGTCAACAACTTCGATTAAGAGCCATAGTGCTTCGATCAGTAAGTCCAGACCAGGTAAAGAAAAGAGTTTCGCTTTTGAAAATGGATTCCGTTCATGGTAAGTTTAATGCCATGGTCCAAATTGATGCAGAGAATAGTAAGATGATTATTGACGGACAAGAAGTGCTTTTTATCCAAGCAGCAAATCCAGAAGACGTGGACTATACTTCGTATGGCATAGAAGATGCTTTGCTAATTGACAACACGGGTGCATTTACCAATAAGGAAGCACTAAGCCGTCACCTTAAGGCGAAAGGCGTGAGTAAAGTATTGCTGACAGCGCCTGGCAAGGAGATTCCAAATATTGTATATGGTATCAACCACAAGTCATTGGACTTGGATAATACCGATATTTTCTCAGCAGCATCTTGTACGACCAACGCTATCTCTCCTGTATTGGAAGTAGTCAATAGAGAATATGGCGTCGTAAAAGGACACCTAGAAACGATACATGCTTATACCAATGATCAAAATTTGTTGGACAATATGCACAAAAAACCTCGTAGAGGAAGATCAGCAGCTATCAATATGGTCATTACAAGTACCGGTGCTGGTAATGCCGTGACGAAGGTGATCCCAGACCTGAAAGACAAATTGACAGCAAGCGCTGTGAGAGTGCCAACACCAAATGGTTCATTGGCAATTCTCAATCTTGAATTGGGAAAAAATGCTTCTGTCGAGGATATGAATAAATTGATGAAAAAAGCAGCTCTAGAAGGAGAACTAGTCAATCAAATCAACTACGCTATAGAAGAAGAATTGGTATCTAATGACATCATAGGAAATACGTGTTGTAGTATATTTGACAGCAATGCCACCATCGCCTCTAAAGATAATAAAAATGTAGTGCTTTACGTCTGGTATGACAATGAATTTGGATATACCAAACAAGTACTTCGATTGGCAAAATATATTGCTAAAGTAAGGCGATTGATTTATTATTAGTCGATTCTGTCAATTGGATTGAATTTTAAGCCTCTTCTTTTGAAGGGGCTTTTTTTATAAGGAACAAAAATAACAATGTCCTTCAAATTTTAAAGGATAATGCACGTTAATCCGCTTTATACCTACAAAAATGCATTGTAAGAATACTTCGACAAGTTCAGCAGAACTGTGAGCTGAGTTGTGGGAATTAAAGCGTGAAACCCCGATTTAGAAACACCCAAATTTGGGTGTTTGAAAAATCCCAAATTTACAGATGTTACTTAATCGCTAAAAACTTGATGATTTTTTCGGATTAAACTTTTAACCCGCATGGAATTGTGGGTTAAGCATTGTAAATTCCCTCTACCATTCTCGGAGTTAGTTTTCAATCCACTGAAAGATTATGGATTCTCGTAGAATATTAACTCAACTTAGTCAATCGATCACTATCCAGTTTTATAAAAATGAATAGCAGGAAAGTAAATGCAAACAAAGAGGATCCTCCGTAACTAAAGAAGGGTAGTGGAATACCAATCACTGGCACCAGTCCGATAGCCATACCAACATTAATCGTGACATGCATAAAAAGAATACATGCCACAGCGTAACCAAAAATCCTATTGAATGCACTCCGCTGTCGTTCTGCGACGTAGATCAATCGGAGTATAAGCCCCATCAAAAGAAGTATTACAATGGAACTACCTATGAAACCCCACTCTTCACCTACAGTACAGAAAATAAAATCTGTACTCTGCATCGGAACATATTTAAATTTTGTCAGAACACCATCCAAATATCCCTTGCCGGAAAATCCACCTGAACCAATAGCCGTCAACGCTTGGTTCACATTGTACCCTGCACCACTTGGGTCTTCCTTATGACCGAATAAGATATCTATACGACTTTTGTGATGTGGCTTTAGTATTTTATCAGAGTGGTATACAAAACTAATGAACCAAATACACATGACACTGACTATGGTAACTAAGATTAATTTTTGTTGTGTCTTTTTACGAGCTCGTGGCAATACGTAATTCTTAATGATAAAAAATGACAAGGCAGCAATAACAAAAATGACAAAAGTAAGAATCGTAAGTCCATTGAGTTTTATACTGTCGTCGAATAAAGTTGTTTCATACACAATGAGCGACATCGTGGCGATAATTAATACCAAGAATGATATGCCAAATAAAACGATATTACCAGTCACTCCCTCACGGTACATCACAAGGACGAAAGCAAGATAGACTAAAAGTGTTCCAGCATCTGGTTGCAGCAGAATCAGTATGGCGGGAACACCTAGTATGCCAACGGAGTACAGGATGGGTTTTAATTTCCCAAACTTAGGCTTGAAATCTTTGAGATAAGAGGACAGAGCTAGCGCTACGCCTATCTTAGAAAATTCGGAAGGCTGTATCCCAAAACTACCTACACCAAACCATGACTTGGCGCCATTTACCTCCTTGCCAAATATCAGTACAGCCACTAAGAGTAGCGTGAAAATGATGTAGATAATAAATGCAAAGTCCTTAAAAAACTGACTATCGATAGCAAGAATAACTAGTCCCAAAACCAAAGCAATACAGATCCATATAAATTGTTTTCCATATTCCTTTCCGGCATAAAATATAGATGGATGTTCCGTGTCATAATTCGCTGCGTAGATATTCAGCCAGCCCATAAATACTAGCAGCAGGTACATGCCTAGTAAAGTCCAATCTACGGTTCTGAAGATGTTGGTGCTCCTTCTGTCCATTTCTAATTGTTTAAGAGGTTAGCTTCCAGCATCTTTTTCTCTATTCTCGGTCTATCTGTAGAACGTGTCAGATATTTTTCGATCATCAAACTTGTAATCGGAGCTGCCCATGTAGAACCATATCCAACATTCTCAACATACACGGCGATGGCTATTTTTGGATTGTCTTTGGGTGCAAAAGCAATGAAAATGGAATGATCTTTACCATGCGGATTTTGAGCGGTGCCTGTTTTTCCGCAGATAGCGGTATCGTCATACTTAACTCCCCTCCCTGTGCCATTTAGTATTACATTCTCCATGGCATCGACTACCAAGTCGAAGTTGGCTCTGTCAATATCTGTTTGATGTCGTCCAAAGGCATTCGGATCGATAATTGAATCTCCAATTTGCTTGATGACATGAGGTGTGATATAGTGCCCTCGGTTGGCTATAGTTGCCGTGTAGTTTGCCATTTGCAATGGGGTTACACCAAGCTCACCTTGCCCAATAGCAAGTGAAATGATGGTATGTGGTTTCCATGAACCTTTGTTGTAATACCTGTCGTAGTATGTCGTTTTGGGTACAAGTCCTTTGGCTTCTCCAGTAAGATCCACGTGAAGCCTATCACCTAATCCGAATTGTACAACATGTTTTCGCCAGGCTTTATAACCTGCTTCAGCATTGGGATATTTATCAATTATATCCTTAAAAACATTGCAATAGTATGCATTACACGATGTGGTAATCGAGAAAAGAAGGTTTACTGGAGATCGATGACTATGACAGCCAAGCTTTCTTCTGCCAAAAGAGTATCCTCCGTAGCATGAATGATAAGTGTAAGGTGTGATAACGCCTTCTTGTAACCCTATAAGTCCATTAAGTAATTTAAAGGTTGATCCAGGTGGGTATTGTGCTTGTAGGGCTCTATTGAAAAGTGGTTTTAGTGTATCCACAAGTAGTCTAGAATAATTTTTTGATCGCTGACGACCGATTAGAAGATTGGGGTTATAGGAAGGGTTATTGACTAAAGCAAGGATTTCACCAGTTGATGGTTCGATAGCAACAATACTTCCTCTTTTGTTCTTCATCAATTGTTCGCCCCATTTTTGTAATTCAAGATCAATGGATGAAACGAGATTATCACCTGACACTGACGCTGTATCTAATCTGCCTTCCATGTATTTCCCTTTTACATTGTTATGCACGTCTACTAGCATGTAGCTCACCCCTTTTTTTCCTCGCAACACCTTTTCATATTTCTTTTCGACACCACTTACTCCTATGTAGTCTCCGGATTTATAATAGTGATCATTTTTAACAGTTTTGGAATTCACTTCACTTACAAATCCTACAACGTGAGGCGCTGCGCTGTCGGGATAGATACGCATGGTATTTGGAACGCTATAAAACCCAGGAAATTTATCCATGTTTTCAGCAATGTCAGCATAATTGTAAGCAGGTATTTGTGCAACCAGAAGAGATGGCTTAAATCGTGAATATTTCCTCGCCTTTTTAAGTTTCTTAATGAGGTCTTCTTTAGTGAGATCTAGAATTTTACAAAAATAAGTAGTGTCAAATGGTTCTACTTTTTTGGGAACTACCATGAGGTCATATACGGCTGTGTTTCCTACCAAAACATTGTTATACCGATCAAAAATAAGCCCTCGAGAAGGATATTGAGTAACGGTACGTTCGGTTATTTTAATAGATCGTAATTTCCATGAGTCTTCAACGATTTGAACAAAGAATAACCTGCCGATAAAGATTAGCGCTACAAATAAAAAAAGTGCAACAATTACGTATGTTCTTTCGTTTGCTTTCATCTAAGACCTTATAGGTTTTGAAAACATATATTGCGTGATTACCAGTAAAATAAATGTGAATATACTGCTTAAAACAGTCTTTTTTATTATTATCCAAAGATTGAAAGACCCTATTGAATCTAATACAAATAACCATCCGTGATGGATTATCACTAATAGGATAGCATATCTTAAATACCAGTTCAATCCCATGCTGTATATGGTTGGCCTATCCATGGCATCGTAAGAGTCTCTAGGTGCTAGCGTACGAATTAGGTAATATCTAAGAAAGCCTATTACTAGACTTGCTGAGGCATGAACACCTGGCGTGTTGTAAAAAGTATCAATCGCTAATCCCATTGCGAAAGACAAAATAAGTACGACAATAGGGGACATCCGTATAGGTAGCATCAAGATGAAATAAATGTACAAATAAGGTAAGCTATTGCCATCAAAAAGTTGTACGTTGAAGAGTATAAGTCCTTGTAATAGAACAAGGAATATGAATCGTATGATATTTGCAAAAAGCGTTCTACTCATTTTTCATTTCTTCTTCTAGTTCGTCTAATTCCTCTTTGAGAATATTATACACGAGTGTGGTTTTTCTCAGTTTTCCAAAGTTGGTATTCAATAATAATCGAATGGTATGGAAGTTGTCACCTGGTGCAGAAGATATTTCTTCAATTACCCCTACTTCGATACCTCCAGGAAATAATGGACTACCTGGCCGAGTGATAAATATATCACCCTTTTCGAGAGGGGTATCTTTTGTGATATGATCTACATTAGCATAGCGGTAATCATTTTCTTCTTTCCAGGATAGTAACCCTGAGTTGCCTGTTGTTTTTGCAATGACGTTCAATGTGAATTGACTGTGAATGACTGGCATGATGAGGGAGAAATTTTTAGTGCATTTTATTACTTTTCCTACGATACCATTTGATGACATTACACCCATACCTGGTTCGATAGAGGAGCCGATACCTTTGTCTATTGTGATGTAGTTGTTTTTTTGATAGATAGAGGATTGTACAACGTCCGCTGAAAAAAATCTATATTGTTTTCTCCATAGTGAATCATCCAGAACGACATAGTCATCATTAACTTTATGAAACGATAGTTTTGAGTTTTCTTTTAGTCTAGTATTCTCTTCTACTAATCTTTGATTGATTTCTTTTAGATTGAAAAATTCACTTACTTCGGATGACTTTTTTGCAACTCCACCTACGATTCCGTTTGTCGAGCTCAGAAAAGTTGCTTTTTGAAAGCTGTTGTAAGAAAAAATAAGAAAGAAACTTATAATTTGTAATATCAAGAAGAGAAGAAACAGTTGATATTTACGAACTAGTTTTAATAAGTCTCTCATTATTCCAAGCTATACAAGCGCGTTATTATCTTGTTCCAACCATCAGGAATTGGTATTTTCCAATGTTGTTGAGTGCGATACCTGTACCTCTAGCTACAGCCCTCAATGGATCTTCAGCAACATGAACAGGTAGTTTAGTTTTTCGCGAAATTCTTTTGTCCAAGCCTCTCAATAATGACCCTCCACCTGCTAGATATATCCCTGTGCGATAAATGTCAGCTGATAATTCTGGCGGTGTATTTTCTAATGCACTAAGTATTGCATCTTCGATTTTACTAATCGATTTATCCAAGGCATTGGCAATTTCAGTGTAGGAGACCTTAATTTCTTTAGGAGTACTTGTCAATAAGTCTCTACCTCGAACGGCAAAATCCTCAGGAGGATTTTCTAACTCTGTGGTTGCAGCTCCGACTTCTATTTTTATTTCTTCTGCCGTTCTTTCTCCAACAAGGATGTTGTGTTGCTTGCGCATGAATTCCTGAATGTCTCTTGTGAATGCATCACCTGCTACTCGTATGTTTTTGTCACAAACAATACCGCCAAGGGCTATCACCGCAATTTCTGAAGTACCACCCCCAATATCAATTACCATATTACCCATTGGCTCTTCTACGTCAATGCCAATCCCGATTGCAGCCGCCATTGGTTCGTGAATGAGATAAACTTCTTTTGCGCCAGCATGTTCTGCACTGTCAACAACTGCGCGCTTCTCAACTTCAGTAATGCCTGAAGGGATACATATCACCATTCTGAGCGAAGGCGGAAAAATACTTTTGCCGGGCTTTACCATTTTGATAAAGCCTTTAATCATCTCTTCAGCAGCATTGAAATCAGCAATTACGCCATCTTTCAGTGGACGGATAGTTTTAATTTCCTCATGGGTTTTACCGTGCATCTGTTGTGCTTTCTTACCAATAGCAATATACTTGCCCGACATTCTATCCATCGCCACGATACTCGGCTCGTCCACTACAATCTTATCATCATAAATAATGATGGTGTTTGCAGTCCCTAAATCTATCGCTACCTCTTGGGTGAAAAAATTAAATAATCCCATTTATCCTTGTTTGTTTTGTATCCTGTATGTGCTACGGATAATTAGCAAAGTTAAGTTTTAAGTACTCGCTATATTTTGTTGAATGTAATTTAATCTACATTACGTTTTTAATAAGATACGCACTCGTTCTCACGAAGTATGGTCAATATTAATTGCAGATCGTTTTATGAAATCTTTTATTTTTAGTGGCACTTATTATCTAGTGTTTAAAGTGTCTTGTGCCAGAGAATACCATGGATACTCCGTGTTGATTGCAATAATCAATAGAGAGTTGATCTTTTATGGATCCTCCTGGTTGTATAACGGACAAGATACCTTTTTTATGCGCAATTTCAACACAATCTGGAAACGGGAAAAATGCATCGGAAGCCATAGAAACTCCTTTGAGATCAAATCCAAATTTTTCTGCCTTTTCTATTGCTTGATTAAGTGCGTCGACACGGCTGGTTTGACCCGTTCCACTAGCGATAAGCTGTTGGTTTTTAACAAGTACAATAGTGTTTGACTTAGTGTTTTTGCAAAGTTTGGAAGCGAAGATTAAATCATCGATTTCTATATCGCTAGGCTTTGTTTTTGTGACTGTTTTTAAATCTGATTTTTTATCAGTTTTTAAATCTTTGTCTTGCCAGAGTATCCCATTAAGTATTGTTCGTACTTGATCATTTGCAATACTATTGGATTTTTGCTTTAGAATAATTCTGTTTTTCTTGGTTTTCAATACTTCCAACGCTTCAATGTCAAAATCAGGTGCGATGACCACTTCGCAGAATAAACTATTTATTTTACTCGCTGTCGCCAAGTCCATTTTGATATTTGCAATTAGGATGCCACCGAAAGCGGATACTGGGTCAGCAGCAAGAGCCGCTTCATACGCTTCTGTCAGTGTGTCTCTGATTGCCATTCCGCAAGCATTGTTGTGTTTTAATATGGCAAATGCCGGTTTGGAATTGTCAAATTCATTCATGATGGATACTGCACCGTCGATATCCAAAAGATTATTATATGAAATAGCTTTACCATGTAACTGCTCAAATATTTCATCTAGATTACCGTAGAAAACCCCTTTTTGATGCGGGTTTTCGCCATATCTTAATTCATTAGGTTTGCCTAAAACGATAGTTTTGTTTGTGGATCCCGTAAAATAACCATTGATTGCAGCATCGTATGCTGAAGATATCTGAAATGACTTTCCAGCTAGCACCTTTCTTTCTTCAATAGTTGTTGCACCATTGTTTTTTGTTAAGATCTCCTGTAAAAAAGAATACTCATTTTTTGAAGGTACAATTACCACATCTTTGTAGTTTTTAGCTGCCGCACGAATGAGGGAGATGCCTCCGATGTCTATTTTTTCGATTATATCTTCATGGGATGCTCCTGACTTAAGGGTGTCTTCGAAAGGGTATAAATCTACAATGACGAGGTCTATTTCTGGAATCGAATAGGTAGTGAGTTCTTTTTTGTCACTTGGATTGTCCCGCCTGCTTAGAATTCCTCCAAATACTTTTGGGTGGAGTGTCTTCACACGACCTCCAAGTATGGAAGGATAGTCCGTCAAGTCTTCTACCGGCTCTACTTTTATTCCTTTGTCTTCAATAAATGTGCGAGTTCCTCCTGTGGAGTATATTGTGACGTCGTGTTGTGATAAAAGAGTCAGTATTGCATCTAGATTAGATTTGTCAAAAACGGAAATTAATGCTGATTTGATAGTTTTCAATTCCAATGGATTTAGTGATTTTAAAAGATGCAATTTTAGGGAGTTTCATCGTTTTATTTCTTGTTTTTCAATAAAAGATACCATGTTAATTTACCATTTTATTAACCATTTGAGGTGAGATTTACTTTTTGTTGAAATGGTTCTACGTTCACTAGCTGAAGGGTTCATATTTGGAACTATATTTGTAGTCGGATTCAGTCACAGATGAAAAAAGAAAACCCTTCATTATTTCATTTTCTATTGTCTGGAGGTGTTAAATCTATCTTTCGTAGATGGATTTGGGAATTGCCTCAGACATTAATAGGCCTTCTGCTTGTGTTTTATTTCACAGTGCGCAGGCGTGTTTTGTATTCTGAGAAGACAGAAGGTGTAATGATATTTGTTACCAAGGGTAGGTGGGGAGGTATCTCGCTAGGGAATATAATAATTGGATCTGAAGGGCTATCTCCAGTAGTAGGAAATCAGTTGTTTATGCATGAGTATGGGCATTCTTTGCAGAGTAGAAGTTTTGGAATTTTATATTTATTTATCTTTGGGCTTCCGAGTTTGTTGTCCGTTGTTTTTCGTGGTTCTAATCATCATCATTCGTTCGTAGAAAAATCAGCAAACAAACTAGCGTACGACTATTTTAATGGCAAGTATTTTTTAGAGTATTGGGATAAAGTCAATTACCCTATGGCTTAATGCTATTTAATTTGGCTTTTGCTTGTTCTCTGTAAAAATGATCTGACGTTGCAATTTTATCCAGTAATTCATAAGCAGTATTTTGGTCATCGTTCGCTATTAACGCTAATGCCAAATTCCATTCACTTTCTTCTTTGAATACTCCCAAAGCGTGTTCGGAGGATAAAGTTAATAGTTCAATAGATTTGTCTGTCATACCTAAGTTGTAGTACGTAAGTCCACCATAGAATAGGGCATTGGCATCATGAGGATATGTTCGTAATATTGTATTGAATCCTCTCATTGCAGATTTAAGGTTTTTTTTCTTGAAAGCGTTCATACATTCCGTTAAAAACTCAGTGTAAAGTACAGGTTTTTGCTCAGATGGTGTCATTTCATCACGATTCTTATTTTCATACCTTGCGGATAGCGATTGGTTTATTTCACGTATCGATAGATTGTTGTTTCTGATTTTTTTGTAGTTCAAGACTTTTAGATCGTATAAGTAATAAACTGACGTTTTTTGTTTTTGCAGAGTCGTTTTTCTCTCTATTTCTTGTTCTATTGGCGATGGAGTATTTATTGTGATGGGGTCTATGTCTTCTTGATTTACCCATTTGTTTATATCCTTTTCGGCAAGCCCTTTGTCAGGCAAGTTGTTCGGTGAGTTTAAATTCTGTATCCACTCTGTCTCTGGTAGTATTATAGCTTTTTCTATCTTTGCTTCATCGATATTTATTATAGTAGGAATATTTTTCTCTATTGTATGTGACGAAATGGAAGAGCTTATTTCAGTATGGTGAGGACGTATAATGATGGTTAAAAAACCAAGGATCACAATGGGTGCTATAAATGAGCGATAGAAACTTTGTCTTTTAGTGTTTGTGATTTTTTGATCAATTTCTTGCTCTAAACTATTTAGTAATTGATTACTTGGATTTATTGAAAACCCATCGAGCGCATCCGATAGAAAATCATCTTCTAATGCTGCCATTTCAAGAAGGTGCATTTCATTATCTGATAAGCTGCCGTGATGATACTTAGGTATCATCTCTCTGTATTGTTTATTGTTTAAAGGCATGGTGTTGTTGTAATTTTAATTTTAGATTTCTCTTTCCATTTTGAATATGACTTTTCACACTTTTTCTGCTCTCAGTGGTTTTCGTCGCTATCTGGTCATAGGATAGTTTTTCAAAAAAGAACATCCTTATGCATTGCGCTTGAACGGGGTTTATATCTTCTAATGCCTCCTCTAACGCTGAAAGTTTCACCTCTTTTTGAATTGCTAATGTGCCTTGTATTCCGGAAAGATCTTCAGGCTCAGAATAGTCAGATAGAGAAGTGTATCCTATACGTTTTTCTTTTCTAAGAATCTGTAGGCAATGGTTTTTTGTGATGATGTATAGCCAAGATTTAAATGATTTGACACTGTGTTTCTTTAATTGTATGGTGAGTGACTCAAATATGTCCATTGAGGCATCTTTAGCCTTTTCAGAATCTTTTAAATATTTTAGACAGACTCCCAGTATCAAATGGGAATACCTTTTAAAAAGTATTCCCACGATATGCAAGTTATTAGTAGACTGATATTTTTTAATCAAGTCTTCGTCACATGTACTTTCTATGTTTATGTCATCTTTCAAAAATTTCCTGAACGATAGAAGTCCATATATGACTTAGTTTCAATAATTATTACACCTCCTGTAATGTCTCCGTATGCAGCTGGCACACCGCCAGTATAAACATTGATTGTTTTTATTGCATTGGAAGGGACAGATGTTAGTGAACTTGATATTAATTTTACCCCATCAATATACATGTTTATACTTTGAGGTCTAGATCCTCTAAAGTATAATTCGCCATTGTCATTACCACTTGTTATTCCAGGCAATTGTGATATCATACCTACTACAGATTTTGAATTAGCACTTTGTTTAATGTCTGCCGTGAGTATTGAGATTAGTTGTGGATTGTCTTTTACTACCAGCGGGGCAGTCCAAGTAATATCAATAGGCGGAAGTGTGTTGCCGACCATTTCAAGATCATTCAGAAAAGTGATTTTATCTGGAGTCACCTTTATTTCAGTCATACTAAGAGAGCTGTATTCGGCAGAGGTTACTCTTAACGAATAGGTGCCCGGTTTGAGTGCTCTAAATTTGAACTTTCCGTTGATATCAGTAGTGGCATTGTAGGTCTCTATTGAATTTTTTAATGTTACAATCGCGAATATAGCAGGTTCTAACGTTTCTTGTGATACTATTTTACCATGTACTTCTCCATGATTTTGAGCTTGAAGGAAGCTTGAGAGTAGGATTACAATCCATACTAAATTTATCTTTTTCATCGTATTAAGTTTTGATTATTTAATAGTGAGATGCAATATAACACTCAATTCCATAATCAAATGATGGAAATAATTAAAAATAGATTGAAAATATCAGTGCTTAGGTGTAAATCAAGAAATTACATTTCATGAGCAACCACTTCTCTTACTTGAGGAATCATGCTTTGAAGGAGACCTTCTACACCATTTTTTAATGTTACGGTGGCGGATGGACAACCACTACACGATCCTTTAAGGACTACTGTAACGGTCCCGTTTACGAAGGATTTAAAGTCAATAGCTCCACCATCCCTTTCTACCGCTGGTCGTACATATTCTTCAAGTATCGCTTGTATTTTTTCATCAAACTCCGACGGCTCATGAGATTCAGATTCAGCAATTGCTTCCCCTTCTTTATTGACGGTGTCCTGAGATTTAATAGGAAGTGTTTGTACTGCCAGTTGGTTCTCCATCAAGTCCTTTTGGATATAAGTACGCAATTCTTCCTTGATATCTTCCCAATTAACATCGTCTGATTTGGTAATAGTGATAAAGTTACTCATCACAAAAATTGTCTTAACAAAAGGGAATTGAAACAGTTTATTGGCAAGGTTGGATGAACCATTGGTGTCATCTACGTTAAAGTATTCCGCTATTTCCCCATGTGATATAAGCATTCTATCCGCAACAAATTTCAAGCTTGACGGATTAGGGGTCATTTCAGTGTATATATATGTTGGGATTATTTCACTCATAATTGACATTATTTTTGCAAATTTACAACTTTAATATTTCTAAGAACGAATTTAATACAGATTATATGGCACTAATAAAGAAATGTAGAGGGAAGTATCCAGTATTCGGAGAGAATAGTTATGTCGCAGAGACAGCGACAATCATTGGTGACATGGTATGTGGTAAGGATTGTAGTTTTTGGTTTAATTCTGTTATAAGAGCTGATGTTCACTACGTAAAGTTGGGTGACAAAGTTAATGTGCAGGATGGTGCTATCGTCCATTGTACCTATAAAAAACATCCAACTAATATTGGGAATAATGTGAGTATTGGACATAATGCCATTGTGCATGGGTGTACAATACATGACAATGTACTTATAGGTATGGGAGCTATTGTGATGGATAATGTGGTGGTTCATGAGGGTTCGATCATAGCAGCTGGTGCTGTAGTCCTGGAGAATACCATTGTAGAAGCTGGAAGTGTTTATGCTGGAGTTCCTGCCAAAAAGGTAAAGTCTGTGGATAAGGAATTAGCCAATAATCAAATAAAGAGAATAGCGGATAGCTACGTCAAGTATTCCTCGTGGTACGATCAAGAATAAATTAGTTCGTAGAATTGTAATAACGAAGTGAGCTGTATGATACTATGTGGTGGAGTGGTGCGTGAATTACATGTTCATGTCTCAACGCTTGTTGGATATAATCTAGGTTAGAAAATAAAAAAAAAGGGAGAATTCTTAGAATCCTCCCCTTTTTATCCTTTACAATATCTTTATTTGGTAACAATAAATTTACCAGATTGTGCTCGTATACCATCAACATATACTGCTAATATGTAATTGCCACTAGCAAGACTTTTTGCGTCAATTGTCAAAGTATTTAATCCTGCTGGAAGTTTTCCTTTATTGAGATCGGCTACTTTTTTACCAAAAGCGTCAAATATAACAAGTTGAACGGTGCTATAATCTTCTAGGTCTAAATCCACTCTTGCTAGATCCGAAACTGGATTAGGATAGATTGCTAAAGAAGTAACATTTGACTCATTGTTCACCTCATTGATTCCAACATACATATTACCGGCTGAGAATAGTCCGCCACCAAATGTACCTGCATAGATCATGTATTCATTCGAGATATTAGCATTGTCTTCATGTGTTTTTGTTTGTTGTTTCAAATCATATACCGGTACTCTATACATGTCACCAGCATTTGACTCTACCCAATTTGTATTACCTAAATCATCAGTAACAAAAATTCCATATTCAGTTCCTGCCAACACTCTGTTTGGATTTCCGCTTACCACATCGAATGTGACAGAATATGCTGGCATATTAGATAAGTCACCAGGTGCATTCCATATTCCTTCAAAGTCGTCATTCGTAGCAGAAGTTGCATTGTCAGTATATATAACGTGATTCGTTCCCGTATATGAGCCAATAGAAGCGACCAGTCTATCAGGGTCAGTAGTATCAAGAGAGATGTCTGTTATAACAGCACTATTGTTGTATAGCTGTGAAATCTCTAAAGCTTCTAAAGCTTCTTTATTATATGCTGTTCTTAAGTCAGAGATACGGTATATTCTTCCCGTAGAAGTACCGATATATAAATGGTCACCATCTGGCGAAAATTCATAGCATGTAGCTCTACCTTGTACATTGAATTCAGCCCAGTCCCCAGAACTTAAAGTGCTAACGACAACATCACGAGTTATATAAATCTTGCCAAATGTATTGTAAACAAATAGTGTACGGACAGGGTCTGGAAGATAGATGCTATCCCCTTCCGTATAATCTTGGTCAGCGATAGCTGTCAAAGGTACTTGGAATGATGTACTGGTGTAATGAATTACACTATCTTCATGAATAGCCACTGGTGCAATCAAAAGATGATCATCTGGCGCCATAGTTTCATTGAAATTTTCATAGTATCGCATGCCTGTATAAAACGGTGCACTACCTTCTCCAAAGGT
>JAJRRH010000068.1 GCA_024279715.1 Bacteroidota bacterium | reverse complement strand
CTTTTCGCTGGTCAGTACCTTCTTCATACTTTGCGGTAGATTCCGAGTTTAGTATCGAGAGCGAATTTTTATCTGTTGCTTTTCTTAGCTGATTGAAGCTACCCCATGACGTTTGATCATCTGGGATTTTGTTTGTCGCAAGCCATTTACCATTTACAAATTGATAAAAATCATCCTGCGGCCGTACACTTTTGTCCATATTTTCTATTGCTATTCCGGGTTTACCTGTTTTCTGAGCGTTAGCATCTATAGACCCTAACAGCAATGCACCTGCAAAAAGTGTGCACGTAAGTATATTTATTTTCATATCGTATTTATAATTAGATTTCACGAAATTACTGAATTATTTGGTTATTTAATGACCGTTTATCCTTTTTCATGATTTCGTAAGCGAAAAGCCAACATTGTGCCAAAAAATAGAAATAACAATTAGATTGTAATGGATTCATTTATTTTTAAGTCATTTGCACCTTATGACCTCAGCACCAAGAATAACATTAAGAGAGATTAATAGACTCGCAGCACCAGCTATACTGGCGGGGATTGCCGAGCCTATCATTAGCCTGGTGGATACTGCTATGATTGGTCGGTTGGGCACTATTCCGTTAGGGGCTGTGGGACTTGGTTCTTCTATTTTTTTACTCCTAATATGGGTGCTTACACAAACAAAAACTGCCATCTCCTCTATCGTATCAAGACATTATGGGTCTGATACATTGAACGCTATAAAAACACTGATTCCACAAACTTTGATTTTCAATGTAATTCTTGGCGTAGTCATTTACTTCTTTGTGAGTAAGTATGCTACGGAGATCATTCAACTCTATCAAGCGGACGAGATGTTCTTGAAGCCTGCGTCTTTATACTTAAAAATAAGGAGCATGGGCATACCTATTGTATTGGCAACGTACGGGATATTTGGGATATTTCGGGGGCTACAGAACACGAAATGGGCGATGCAGATCAGCCTTGTTGGCGGAGGAATAAATCTGCTACTGGACTATTTACTGATATTTGGAATAGGCCCAATAAACCCAATGGGCATTGAAGGAGCTGCTTATGCAAGTCTAGCAGCTCAAATAGTCATGTTGATTTTAGCCATTATTTATTTTATCAAGCATACCCCCTTTGACTTCAATCTCCAACTAAAACCCAATCCAGAATTTTCAACTTTACTGTTGCTGAGTCTAGGCTTTTTTGCTCGTACTATTTTGCTAAATATAGTATTCTATCAAGCGACAAAACATGCCTCAAGATATGGTGTGATCTCCGTGGCAGCACATACAATATGCATCAACATCTGGCTATTTTCTAGTTATTTTATCGATGGATATGCCAATGCTGGCAATGCAATATCCGGAAGATTGTATGGGCAAAAACAATACACGACCATGTATGATCTTGCCATTCGACTGTTGAAAATATCGATTGGAATTGGTGCCGCTCTTGGCCTTTTTTATCTCTCCTTATATAATCTGATACCTAAGTTTTTCTCAAGTTCAGAGGATGTTACTACTCTTTTCAAATCAGTATTTTGGATAATCATTCTATCACAACCGATTAATGCTGTTGCCTTCTCACTTGACGGGATTTTCAAAGGCATGGGCAAATCTGGATTTCTCTTTCTATCTTTGGCTATAGCTACCTTTATAGGTTTTTTTCCAATTCTTCATTTTCTTGAAGACAAAGGATATGAACTGCATAGTGTATGGTGGGGATTCGTCCTTTTCATGGCTTTTAGAGGCGGGATTTTATTGTGGAAATTCAGGATTGACTTTGGCCCAAATGGCAGCAAAATAATTTCTCAGGCATTATAGTTTGTTTCGATTTCCATAAGGTGCTCTACAGGCATATCTGCTTTCAATCATTGGTGACAACGCATTGTTAATAGCTACACCCCATCAAAGCCTCGTTGGTACGATTCATGCTTATTTTTACCTAAAATATTGAACATGCTAAAGTCAACCCTTATATTTATCAGTCTTTTATCAAGTAGTCTAGTTTTTTGCCAAATTGATTTTTCTAGTTTGAGCAAGGAAAAGGAATTTAATTTCGTTCCAAATCCTAGTTTTGAGGAGACGGTTTCCGTACCATGTTATTGGAATCAGGGAGGAGATGATTTGTCAAAATGGTTAATCGACTGGTCAAGTCCTACAGAAACGACTCCGGATCTTTTTTCCACCAAGGCAAAATCAACGTGCTACACTCATCCAAAAAAACACAATAAAGGCAAACAGTATCCGCATACAGGGGCAAATATGATGGGTATAAAAATATATGGACTAGGCGGCACAGACACCTACTGGCATGAGTATTTACAGATACCTTTAAAAGAAACTTTGAAAAAAGACAGTCTTTACTACGTATCCATTTGGGTCAGCGTATCTGCTAGAGCGTCAAAAGCTGCAAACAACATGGGCGTAGCACTAATGAACGAAGCGATTGATACTCGTAAACGACTACCGCTCTATATCACTCCGGTAATCAACCAGGATAAAATAATCAAACCTAGAATTGTAGGATGGAAAAAAGTAAAGGGAGTATTTAAGGCAGCTGGAGATGAGAAATATCTTCTTATTGGAAATTTCTATGGAGATGAATCCACGCTTACACAGCGTATTCCGGGTGGAAAAGACGGGGCATACTACTACATAGATGATGTACTACTTCGAAGAGCTAGGCCTGAAGAAAAGGAGAGTGAAAAACCAAAAGAGAGTCTTGCTCCGCCACCACCAGAGGTGGTCAGTGGAAGAATAAAATCTGATGAAGTCGTGATAAATAAAGTAGAATATGAAACGGGATCCACGGTAGAGCTTAAGAACATCTTCTTTGAATTTGACAAAGCGACGATATTGCCAGAGTCGGAAAAAGAACTTAAGAAACTTCGCAACTTGCTTTTTGACTATCCACACATGGAGATTGAGATAAGTGGACACACGGATAATGTGGGACAATCGGACTACAATAAGAAGCTATCTGAGAAACGTGCAGAAGCTGTCTACCAATACCTTGCCGACAATGATATAGAGGATAACCGCCTGACCTTTAAAGGATATGGGGATTCCAATCCCGTCTCAAGTAATGACACTGAAGTGGGGCGAGAGATGAATCGACGGGTTGAATTCAAAATAATAAAGCAATAAGAATATAGTTTTCAACCCACTAAAGTCACTAAAATTCTATTTAGGCTTAAAACAAAGGACGTTTTTTATTTTCCTTTTAGGTGTAATTTATTGTATTTTCGTATGATTACTTTTTTTCATGAAAAAACTTTTTTTCGTTCTTCTGTCAATCATAATGATTCCATCGGCGTTATTCGGTGTGCACTTGGTAGGTGGTGTGATTACATACGAGTATTTGGGGAACAATCAATATGAGGTGACTTTACGAGTATATCGTGATTGTGCAGGTGGCGGAGCAGAATTTGATGGTGCTCCTGGCAGTCAAGGACCAGCGGTACTTGGTATATTTGATGGAAACAATCAATTCATTGAGGTTATTGATCTTCCTCCGCCTACAATATTAGACATCGACCCGACATTATCAGGACTATGCGGATCTGTAAATATACCAGCTTGTGTAGAGGAGGGGATTTATATAAAAACAATCACTTTGCCTGATAATGCTAGTGGCTACCAGCTCGTGTATCAGAGATGCTGTAGAAATGGTACGATACTTAATATTGTTAGTCCGGATGACACGGGCAGTACATTCACAGCCTTTGTACCTTCTACAAGTTTATTTCCCGTAAATAATAGCCCAGTATTTGTAAATTTCCCTCCGGTGGCTCTATGCCTTGATGTACCTTTAGAATTTAACCACAGTGCAATAGATATTGATGGAGACGAATTGGTCTATAGTTTCTGTACGCCCTACTCGGGAGCAACACCAGGCACACCACAACCTGTGACACCCTCTCCTCCTCCTTATAATGAAATCAATTGGGCTGCCGGATATAGCGAGGACAATCAGATTACTGCCAGTCCGGCGTTCAGCATAGATCCCAATACCGGTTTGTTAACTGGCACACCTACCCAACAGGGTCAGTATGTTATTGGTATTTGCGTCAAAGAATATAGAGATGGTGAACTTGTAAGTGAGGTTCGTCGTGATTTTCAATTCAATGTATTGATCTGCCCAAATCAACCGGAAGCGGTTTTTGCAGAATCTCAAGCCGCTGTGAATTGCCAATCTACCGTTGATTTTGAAAACTTTAGCGAAAACGGAAATACATTTTATTGGGATTTTGGAGATGGACAGTCATCATCAGAGTTTGAACCTTCACATGTCTATCAAGAAGGCGGTACTTATGATGTCATACTCGTTGCAGAAAGTGACAATGGGTGTACTGACACAACTTTGACCTCCATCACGATTACGGGAGTACCTAGTCCCAATCTCTCTCCTTTGGAATTTGAATGCTTAAACGATGAGGAAGTATATTCAATATCCATAGATGAGATTGATCTTGACAACCTTTTTTATCAATGGGAGCTTGACGGCTCGCCTGCCTTTCAAGATGCCACCCTTTCGTTGGATCAAGTCAACTTTCCCGTGGGCGATCACCTATTGAGTATCACAGTAGAAGACTCTCAGGGGTGTACCGGCACGGATGAAGTATCATTTACTGTCAATCCGAGTCCAGTGGCTAGCTTCAGCGGATTAGACGGACCATGTAGCGGTGATATCATAGAGTTTATGAGCACGAGTACGGATGCCGAAACTATTGAATGGGATTTTGGATTTGACGGATCATCTAATGGATCAAATGAAGAAAGTGTGGTGGTAACTTTCCCTAGTGCTGGATCCTATGATATAAGTATAATTGCAAGTGGCGACAATGTATGCCCGGATACTTACGAAGAGACTTTAATCGTCTCCAATCCTGTATTTGTAGAGTTAGAGCTCCCTGACCCACAGTGCCAGGTTGGAAACTCCAGTGATTTTATTCCAATAGGAGAATTTGCTGAACCTGCTAATTATACGTGGCTAATACAAGATGCCAACAACCTTGATCCAAATGCTTCTTCGCAGACAAACATTAGTGTCAGTCAAGGTGGTGCTCATGTCGTTCAATTAAACATCGTGGATGCGGACGGATGCGAAACATCCTTTGAAGGTGAATTTATCACAATCGATCCATTGGTCGTTAGTTTTGAAACGGAAGGTACAGGGTGTATTCCCTACTCTGCATATTTCAACAACACCACCACTGGGGGTTATGGACTAGTGTATCAATGGACATTTGGTGACGGCAGTACTGGTAGTGTTTCCTATCCATATCACACCTACTCACAAGAAGGGGTATGGGATGTTGGTCTTACCGTCAACTCTACGATTGGCTGTATTGAATCAGGCTCCTACTTTATAGAAGAAGCAATTACTACCTACCCTACGCCGGAGGTAGGATTTAGCATCAATCCGTTGGATGTGTCTATTATAGACCCAACGGTAGTTATTACTTCTGAGGTAGATTCTGTAGATTGCAACTATTACATTTCAAATGGCGATTCTTTTACAGATTGTAATTTCAGTTATACCTTTGATGATGCAGGGCTATTTGAAATCACACAATACACGACCAATGAATATGGCTGTTCGAGTTCGATATCACACACAATTCGGGTGAATGGTCATTTATTTTTTGCTCCTAATGCGGTCACTATGAATGACGATGGATTGAATGATTTTTTCAAGCCAGTAATAGTCGGTGATATTGTAGAGTATGAAATGGAGATTTACAATCGTTGGGGTGGACTGATCTTTCGAACCACGGACATCAACACCTATTGGCGACCAGAATTTGCGCATGATGGCATGTATGTCTACCGAGTACGTATTCGAGACAACTATAATGTTCCTGCGGTATACGGGGGGAGTTTTATCACTATAAGGTAGTGCAGTTTGTTATTAAGATTAACAAAAGATTAGCATGCTAGTCAAAGATGCTGGAATCGCTTGAAATAATTGCATCAGATCGCCGAGAATCCTCTGCTGCATGCAAACCATACTTTACTGCGAAATTTTTGAAGAATTTCTAATCTACTGATGTTTTACAGGATATTGTATTTTTCTAATGTCCTTTTTTTATCAAAAAAAAGAACGAAAAAAGTGCCAACCGTCACCAAATCTTTCGTTTACTTTTGTCTTACTCGTCGTGATTCTGCCCTATGCGTTGGTAATTTGGTTTCTTATTG
>JAJRRH010000067.1 GCA_024279715.1 Bacteroidota bacterium | reverse complement strand
CGGCGATTGATGCGGATGGGCAAAGAACGGGTCGGCGTGTGCAATTGCGTGAGGCGCGATTGTTGGCTTTGGGTAATTGCATTGGGGCTTGTTTTCTTTATAGACGTACGGTTTATCAGGCTGTTGGAGAGTATGATGCGCAGATGACATTGGCTGAGGACTATGATTACTGGGTGCGTGTTTCTCGAAGGTATTCGATGGTTTTGCTGGACGAGGAATTATATCTGTATCGGTTTCATGATGCGGCTCTTACTTCTACGCAGGGGCGGCAGCGGGTTTCTGATCGTGTGGAAGCGGTGCGCAATCGACATTTCAGCCCATCCGAGATTGCTCTTGCTGAAGGGCTTCGTGCCTATGATCGTGGAGATTATCGAAAAGCACGTGGTTTGCTTTTGCGTACTGTGATCCGCAGACCTTTATTTTTTGCGGCGTATAAACCACTTGTGCTGGCGATGACTCCACGGTTTTTGTTGCATTTTCTTTCGAAGATCAAAAAAACACTCGCCTGATCGTGACAGCAAGCAGTCCCTGTTTTCTCACGAAAGAATCTGAAATATATCCTGCACAAAATAATCGAATGAACTTCCGAAATGAACTGCGGTACCTAGGTACTGCCAGCATGTTAATTGTCAAGATATGTTGGGAATGATTATTTGATAATCGGGACTCAAGTCCTAGCAAGTTCCGCGATGGATTGCCGAAAAGAAATATACAAGCCTGTGTTGTTCTTTGAAACAGGGTTGTCTTAAATAATATGTTTAGAAAGAAATATAAAAAATGCCTGAATCAATATGTCAAGAGAAAGAGCCTGTCAGTCTTTCACTTGATAATCTGATGGATGAATTAAAGGATTTGATGAATCCTGCAAAACTACAGGAGTTGACTTCGCCAACGCATACTTTGGATTTTCGCTCGGTCTTGAAAAATTTAAGGGAAAACAAGGGCCATGATATTGGCAAAGTTGCTGAGTCAACGGGTCTTTCCTGCACTTATGTTTGCGCGTTGGAGAGAATCGAAGGCAAAGAGCCTAGTTTAAGTGAGTTGCATAAGTTGGCTCAGTTTTACCAATTGAAAGCTTCAGAAATTATGGAAATGGCCGAGATGGCATGATATGGCTTCAGGAAATATAAGTTATCACGCCCTATAGTCCCCTGCTTGTGTCTGATTAAAGCAGGCCAAGTACGATCGTTTTTCATAAAAACCATTAGACAATGATTAGTCGGAATAAGTCTCTGATATTGTTGAGTTTAAGTGGCGGGAGTGACGAGACTTGAACTCGCGACCTCCGGCTTGACAGGCCAAAATAACGGTCTGTTTTATAGATGTAAAAACACTAAATCTAATAGATTCAACGCTCATTGCACGCTGATTTCCTTTGATATTACCCTCCGTTCAAAAATATTTTGAACATTTTTTGAACTTTACTTCAAGTTCTGGTGTAAGGGGGGCTAATTAATAATCCATTTGCAAGCAAGGCGATGTAAGGGTAATTTTAATGCGCAGTATTAAACTTTTCTCTTGACTTTTGGAACTAATGGCAGGAAAGTTTTGGTGTCTGTAAACATTTGTATGTCTGCACTATTTGTATATCTGTACAAAAGGGGTTTTCCACTGTGATGACACCGGAGATTACAGTACTTATTATATTTTCCCTAGTAATTCTCTATTTGGGATGGGCTCATGGGGATTCATCAACAGCAGAAAATTTCAACATGGCGGGGCGCGAAGCAGGATGGATAAGAGTCGCGTTTGGTGCATTTACTGTTGTAGGTGCTGGAGAATATGTTGGAGTGACAGCATATACAAAAGACTTTGGGCTCTATACATTCTCATTATTTTTTGGTATCTCACTAGGTGCAATTGTAATCGCACTATTTGGTCGTAGAGCATTCATGGATTCCCGAAGACTCAAATTTTCATCGCTCCCCGACTTTGTGAATCATTACTATGGTAGATGTGCATCTCTACTCACTTCACTTATCTCGATTGCAGGCCTCGGAGCACTTTTGTTAATTCAATTTTCCCTAGGAGGGTCTATATTAGCAGCATTTTTGAATATTCATTTGGCAATTGCAATTTTTGTTATCGCCCTTGTAGTTATTGGCTATGTTTGCCTAGGTGGCCTTAAAGCAATACTCTTTACTGACGTGGTACAAGGAATTGCTATGCTCCTCTTTCTATTATCGATTGTAGGCTCACTTTATTTGACAGCCAATGGGACGCATTTTGCTGAAATAGAACGTTCTGCATTATTTCCCCCTTTAATTATTAATGATGACGCGTCAGGGCTCTACTTTTGCATCGTACTTTTCTTTTCGGGTTTCGCCGCTGTTTCTGGCGGTGCAGATATCTGGCAACGGCTTTTTTGTGCCTCAAACTTCGAGTACGCAAGAAGGGGATTCTTATTATCCGCCGTTCTATACTTAGTTTTCGGGGCCTTATTATTGATGCTCGCTGTTCAAATCCTTGGCGAAGTTAATCCACAAACAGCCGATGAAACAAGCAATGCATTCATCCAATACTTTACCGACAACATATCTCCATTCTGGCTAGGTGCAGCGGTGATAGGTATCTTTGCTGGTATAATTTCAACAGCTGATGCTGAGTTGCTTGTTGTTAGTGTTCTTGTCTCACGAGAAATGAATCGCTATGGACTCAACAAAAATGTTGATAGTTACGACACAAAATTGATTGCGTTCGGTCTAGGTATTGTTGCAGCTTTTGGTGGGTATTTTGCCGTTGGAAGGTTGGACACAGTGTTCACCATTCTTCTCTTTCTGTTATTGATAACTGGCGGTGTATCATGGGTAAGTTTATTAGGGAGAGGATCAAAAAAATCAGTCACAATTTGCATGTTGCTATCGATCGTAATATTTTCTATCGAATTGATAAGTGGTCACTTGTTTAAGGATTTGTGGAGTTTACTTGTACCTACTCCATTTTTTGTATCATTGCTGATCGAACGGCAACCAGACAATGTCTAACGAATTTAGAAGTTTTAGCAAAGACGCTACTGCTTGGGGCTTCCTCTTTGCCACTGCTCTGGGAGCGTTTGTTTCTCTCGGGTCTCTATTTCTCAACAATGCGGGAGTGACTAACAACAAAGCGGCTTCGATTGACTATTCAATTGTGGCAATATATTCACTTTGCATATTTGCACATTTACGGTCATATCTCCGAGTCATTTTGATTGGTGTAGAATTTGATCGAAAGAGTATTTTGCAGAAACTTCCAATTCGATCCCGTAAACTGTTGTATGCAACTTTTCTGAATATTGTTTTTGTAACGGCCTTAAGTTTGACTATATTGCGTGTAACCGGAGTTTTTGGGGCTTTGATAGCGTATTTTATAGTTGCATCTTTTCTAGTTGTGCTTTGGTTTCTCACCTTCAGCTACGTATTTATTGAAGAAGACAAAGATAATAATGAGGAAAACAGATCGAGAAAACAGTTCTTTCTATCTTTTTCATTCGATATTCTCACCTTCGTTGCTGCGGTATTCATGTTCGGTTATACAGTTGGCAATGAAACTTACGAGATGGAGCGTTTAGTCGGTATGCTCATTATTATATATATACTGTTTTTCTTATTTGAATGTCACTTTCACATACAGACTCTAAAATATCTCTGGTCCGAAACCAAATTGTTGTTTATAGATGACACAGTATTTGAGCCAGAAATCAAGGAGAGTGTAAATTAGATAGCAGTATAATTCAACCAACTCATAACCTCCAATAACTAAATAAAAATCGGCAATGCCTCTTGAGGTCTGCAGTAGCTTTATGCGCACCTTATGAACAGCGGTAATAGGATTTACCTATCTGATCGATTTCCAAAAACTGGAAAATTTCCAATGAGAGTCCTTTAGGCTGGAATAGTGTAACCAGGAGAATAGAATTCAATCCTCCCCTTTGATTGATCTTGGTTTTAATTCGTTGTCGTAACACACTATAGAATCAAAATCCATCGACTATAATTATTGGATATATTCCCTTTATTTTTTTAGAAAAAAAATGTTAGATTTCTCAAATCGCAACCTTTTTAAGAACCTCTTGGTAATTTAAGATATGGAACTAGCATTATTTGATATTCTGATTATTGTTGCATACTTTCTGGTGGTTATACTAATTGGATTATGGGCTAGGAAAAATGAAACAAGTAGTGAATATTTAATTGGGGACAGAAAAATAGGAACTTGGCAAACATCGGCATCAATTATGGCAGTAGTTGGAGGAATGTTACTGGTTGCTCAAGCGACTTTGGCATTTGATTTTGGTTTTGCAGCAATGTGGTTCTGGGTAGGTTTCTCATTGGGATTTATATTTCTAGGACTTTCAGCAAAAAAAATAAAATCAATTGCGGATAAACATAGGTTTTTAACTATATCAGATTACCTCTTTATTAATATTGGTAACAAAAGTGGAGTATTAGGCGCTACAATTATCTTCATTGCATTCTTTTCTCTGCTCACAGGGCAGTTTATTGCTGGAGCAAGCATATTTTCTCCACTTCTTGGAATTTCATATTCGATGGCCGTTATGCTTTTGGGAGTCGGGACTTTGATCTATCTCTATTTTGGGGGATTTAAAGCCGTAATCAAAACAGACTTGCTCCAATTTCTGATTATGTTTGTTGTGTTTATGGTTCTTCTTTTCAATATCAATGTTGGAAGTTTTACAACAGAACAACTCGACATGGGCTCTTTGGGCGGATTCACAACACTAATTTTCTTGCTTATGGGAACATTTGTGATCTTCGGGAGTGCTGATATTTGGCAAAGACTCATTGCATCAAAAGATGTTCAAACAGTTCAAAAGGCTTCATTCATTTCCGCAATATTATTTTTTACATTTGGAATTTCATTGAGTATGGTGGGGATTGCCGCAAAAAACAACTTCCCAAATATTGATTCGGGGGAAGCATTGTATTATGGATTTACTCAATTAGTTCCAGAACCACTTTTTGGTGTTGCAATTATAGTTATTCTTGCAGCAATAATGTCCACAATTGACACTGAACTATTTGTTTTATCCACCAGTATAGCAAAAGATTTCCATTTCAGGAGAAAAGCAAGATCAGATTCAGAGATGGCTAAGATTATTAGAACATACCTAATCGTGCTTGCATTCTTATCAATGAGTATAGCGATATATATATCGGAAATATTACTAGTTCTGTTTGGAATTGTCAGTTTAATACTATCTGTCTCTCCTGCAATAATTGCATCACTATTCTGGAAAATGAAAGATGATGCCGTCTTCATGAGCATGATTGCTGGGATTATTTCTTTGTTTATATTGGTCATTACAGGAAATTTTTCTCCAGATAATTCTATAATAACTTTGCCAACTTCTATTTTATTCTTATTTATTGGTCAAGTACTATTCAAAAAGTAAATTCACTGTGTGACATCTGCTATGTCAAGGCGACCAGATTGTTCACGGATATACACATTATTGAATATTAAGGAGTTATAAGAGCAGTAAGAGCCTATAATTGCAGTAAGAACAGCAAAAGGGTGCCAAAAAGGGGTGCCAAACGGTATTCCAGGTGGGCCCTAAAACGGAAGAGGCTGGACACGTTTTTTAAGGTTATTGGTACTTCCTGAGAGAGTAAGAATGTACTGTTCCTTTCCCTATTGTTTCTTCCACTGAAATGGCACTTGCAAATCATTTCCCCATTTTAATTGCTTGCATTTCTCTTGATGCAGTATTCTCTGGACAAGGTTGATATTGCACTCGTAAAATGCCGATGGATTGACTCAGTCACTGTCGGATTAAACATTAAGGTTCTTTATTGTTCATGATATGTTAATCAACAGTAAAATGGAGCGAGATTTGACAAGCATAGTGTTGCATTTTGCACTTTGTTCAAGAGGTGATGATTTGGATTGTGTGAAGGTGTTTATTAGTAGTACTTTCAGCGACATGGGAGCGGAAAGAGATGCTCTGGTTAAAATTGTTTTTCCCAAATTAAATGAGTTACTTGAACCTTATAATGTTAATGTCATAGGCATTGACCTCAGATGGGGTGTCCCCAGAAGTCAAGATGAAAATGGACGAACGCTTAATCATTGTCTTGGAGCAGTAAAGGCCTGCCAGCCTTTTTTTGTAGGGCTGCTTGGGGATAAGTATGGGAGCATCCATTCAGAAGATTCTCAAAGATCTTCAATGACAAATTTATCTACGTCTGATTTTACTGATCGATCTATGACAGAAATAGAAATTCTATATGGAGTTTTGGAGAATCCCGATAAGAATAAAAATTCTTGCTTCTATTTTAGAGACAAGAAAGTATTAGGGCAAATTCCTGAAGAGGAATTAAAGTGGAGATTTCTAGAATCTGATGAAGAGAAAATATCAAAACTTCGATTGCTAAAAAAGCGCATTCGATCATCTGGTTCAGTGCTATATGATGGTTATCCATCATCATGGAATCCAGAGAAAATAGACCCTTTCACGATGGCTCCAGGAGCAATTGATGAACTTGATGCATTCATCGATCGAGTCAGAAATGACCTGTTCCTCCGCATTATAGATTATCTGCAACTTTCTAAATCCACAAAGAAAGAGAATCTAAAACCTCATATACTGGAAATGAATCAACACCTGAATTATTCTCATAGAGGTGTGTTTAATTACGTTGAGCGCAATGATATCCAGAAGCCATTAATCGATTATATAACTTCTGAGGATAACCGGCCATTGTTTGTTAAAGGGATTTGCGGTATCGGAAAAACCACTACAATATCGTGGTTGTTGGAAGAGTGTAATAGGCGATTTCCAGACGCATTGGTTGTTCCTCATTTTGTTGGTGCAACAGCGGAATCTTATGACTTGCTGAATGTTATAATACATTTTTGCAATGCTATTTGCAGATTTCTGGACTTGAGGTTGGTTCTATCTGAAGATGAAGATTTTCTTAAAAATGGTTTCAAGGATTTATTATCGTCAATACCTTATAAGAAAAAAGTATATTTATTTTTAGATAATATTGATGATCTCCATAATTATCATGAAGATTATAGTCTGAATTGGCTGCCGAATACAATACCAGGTAATGTTAAAATAGTATGTTCTTGTGACTTGCATTTGCCGCAGGATAAAGTAAGCAAGCACATTATAGTACCTTTGGGTCAGTACCCTTCGACTCCATCTTCCTATGCAGGGAAGTATGCAGACGAACGCGGATATTTGTCTGTCACTATAGATGATTTGTCAAAAGAAGAAACTTTGCAAATGATTGATGAATACACAACGTTTCATCATAAATCATTAACAGATGAACAAGAAACAATTGTACTGGAAAATAAAATGTCATCTCACCCATTGTTTCTGATGGGGATGTTGAGCGAATTGAATGTTTATGGATCTTTTGACACATTTACTAGCCAGATAAGATGCATTCCCGGCCCAGATTATTGTAGAACTGATATGTTCGACGCTATCTCCCTTAGAGAGATATTTTCTTATATTTTATACAGGATAGGAAATGATTTCGTATCGGATATAAGTGAACGAGTTTTACCATTCCTTGCATATGTCAAGACTGGGTTGAGTCTAGACGAGTTGAAAGATCTTGCTAGTTGCGATAGGGCCGAAGAAAAGATTGCGATATTAATGAGGCAACTTGATCCATTTTTGAATACCACAGGAGGTCTTTATCAGATTCGCCATGAGTCATTTAAGCATGCAATTACTTTTCCAATTGATGATGCTAAAAGAAAAAGTCTCTTAATTGAATTAAAGAATTATTTTTCTGCTATGCCAACATGTAGGCGTAAAGCTACTGAATATTATCACATCATGTTTGT
>JAJRRH010000066.1 GCA_024279715.1 Bacteroidota bacterium | reverse complement strand
TATTTTTGCAAAAAAAAATTACCAATATGTCAATAGCCGAACTCTTTGAAAGTGGAGAGAAAAAATCCAACAAAGGTCACTTCAGAAACCTAGTAATGATTGCTAGAGCGGATGGTGTCGTTACAGAAAAAGAGCAAAAACTCTTGGAAAAAATGGGGCGTAAAATCGGATTAAACCAGGCTCAAATACAAGAAGTTAAGGAGGATCCGAGCAAATATAGAATCCACCCACCAGTAAACAAAGAAGATCGATACGAACGTTTAATTGGCTTAGTGGAGATGCTCAGTGCTGACGATGTCGTTGATGAACATGAGCTAGAACTTATGCACCGCTATGGTGTAGGACTTGGATTCGATGACGACGAGGTAGAACCTCTTGTTGAAAAAATATTGCAACAACTTGTCGCAGGTAAGATCAAGTATGACATCTTAGAAGATCTTATTGGATAAGCATGAATAGGCTTAACGCTTGGTTAAGTGCTTTCCGACTTCGGACATTACCGCTAGCGCTTTCAGGGATCTTACTTGGTAGTCTATTGGCTTATAATGATGGTTTCTTTAATCTCAGAGCATTTTTTTTATCTCTTCTTACGGCATCCCTTTTACAGATTCTATCCAATCTAGCAAACGATCTTGGCGATGCGCAACATGGTGCTGATAATGAACATCGTATCGGGCCTACAAGGGCTATTCAGTCGGGCGATATTTCTAAAAATCAAATGAAATCTGCCGTTATCTTACTGTCTATTATAGCTTTTATTAGCGGATTGGCATTGCTATATACCGCCTTGTGGTATCGCCCAAATAGATGGAACATTCTACTTGTATTTCTGGGGATAGGCGTTGTTTCAATCGCTGCCGCCATAAAATATACCATGGGCAAAAATCCGTATGGATACAGAGCCATGGGAGATATTTTCGTCTTTTTATTCTTCGGAATTACTGCAGTAGTGGGTGTATACTATCTTCATGGCGGCACACTTTCTTGGCATATCCTTCTGCCGGGGGCGAGCATAGGGCTGCTTTCTGCTGGCGTACTCAATCTCAATAATATGAGAGACGCGGTAGAAGACAAAAAAGTAGGGAAGATGACCCTTCCTGTCCTATTAGGAGTAAAGAAATCACATTCCTACCACACCTTGCTAATGGTTGCAGCACCTACTTTCGCTCTAACCTATGTACTGATATCAGGAGACCTGCCTTATGGATTGTTATTCCTACTCCTCTTTCCAATCATCTTCCTACACCTCAAAAAAGTTCATCGAGTGATGCCAGTAGAACTCAATCCTGAATTAAAAAAAATAGCTCTTTTTACGTTGGTTTTTGCCTTACTTTTGGGCTTCGGTTGTATCCTATCCTAATGTTAAAAGTAAAACTTCATCCCTACCCCCTTCAATTCAAATTTGATGCAGGCACTTCAAGAGGGGTGCTAAAAGTAAAAGACACTCACTTAATACGAATATGGAATGAAGATAATCCTTCCGTAATTGGGATTGGAGAAACTGGCATGTTTCGTGGACTTAGTGCCGATGATGATTCTGGTTACGAATCACGTCTTAAAATGATACTTCTTGCCCTTGCTTCAAATATACCGATGAAGAAAAATGTCCTGCGAGACAATCCATCCATCAACATGGCGTGGGAAATGGCAAATCTCGACCTTAATAATGGTGGACATCGATTAATCTATCCTTCGCAATTTACGGAGAAAAACATCCCTATTCCAATTAATGGATTGATATGGATGGGTGAAAAAGGATTCATGCGTCAACAGATTCTCGACAAGATAGATCAAGGATTCGATTGTATCAAGCTAAAAATTGGGGCATTGGACTTTGACGTAGAGTGTGAATTACTACATTTCATTCGCACTGAGTTTCCAAAAGACATTACCCTTCGTGTAGACGCCAATGGCGCATTCAAGACAGAGGAAGCTTTAGATAAACTAAAAAAATTATCTGAATATGACCTGCATTCTATCGAGCAACCCATCCAAACCAACAAATGGGAACAAATGGCAGAACTTTGTGAAAAATCTCCAATAGATATTGCCTTAGACGAAGAATTGATAGGAATTAAAGACATCGTAACCAAGCGCAATCTCCTTCAAATAATCAAGCCCCAGTACATCATTCTCAAGCCGAGTCTTCTCGGTGGATTTAAGAATAGTGAAGAATGGATTGACCTGGCACATCAGGAGAATATCGGCTGGTGGGTAACCTCTGCTCTGGAATCCAACATAGGCTTGAACGCCATCGCACAATGGACCGCTACTCTCCCCTACCAAGGGCATCAAGGATTAGGCACCGGAGGGCTTTTTCATAACAACATCACCTCTCCATTGGAAGTCAAACAAGGAATGCTACACTATAACCCCGATCTTGAATGGACTGAAAACATCTTTGGAGATGACCTATAGCATTGACCACAAAAAATACAACAAAAAAGAATTACTCGAATGGGCAGACAAACTTTTGCAATCCGAAAATAAACACTCTTGGAAATGGGATATTGCCATGTTCATTATGGATTGGATGGACGACACGGAGACATTGATCTTACT
>JAJRRH010000065.1 GCA_024279715.1 Bacteroidota bacterium | reverse complement strand
ATATCACCAATCCAGATCAGACAGGGACAACCCAAGGGGTGGGGATTATTCTATATCGTGATATTGACCCTTTGATTGATTAACCCGCATTTTTCACGGATTTTTTATAGAAATACTTTACATATATCTCCCCCATTAAATTAAAAGTTTAGTGAACTAATATCCATGACCAGAGTGTAACGAACAGTTGAATTCGGAAATATGAAATAACCTATATGAATAATAATGCGGGGTTCACCTCTTTCGTACATAGGGCATTCAAATTCAATCTAGAGTCTTGCTAAAAGTTTTTTTCTTTTGAATAAAATAAGACCAAATAATACTTTGATGGATCACGCCAGCAAGATTCGGATTGCGTCGTTTTTTTTTCAATTGCCTTCTTTTTGATAGCATTGACCCAAGTTGCGAGTACATGCTCAGATGAGCTTTCAGCACCGAGTAGGTGTGCATGGGATACCCGTCCAGTAGGAATTTCATTCCTGCAATACCATCAAGAATCATTCTGAAAATGAACTTAAAGAAAAAACCTTTAGAGTAGTCATTTTTTAATAGCAGAAAGAGATTGTTTCTGAAATTGAGATATGATTTTTGCCATTTTACTTGGCTTAGTGTGCCACCTCCGAGATGATAGATAACGGAGCTGGGATGATACCAGATACTGTAACCAGAGTTTTTAATACGCCAACAGAGGTCAATCTCTTCCATGTGCGCAAAGAATTCTTTGTCAAGACCTCCAAGGTCATTGTATATATCTGCTCTAATAAAAAGACAGGCTCCTGAAGCCCAGAAAATTTCAGTTGGCTGGTTGTATTGACCATTGTCTTTTTCAAGATGGTCGAAAATACGGCCTCGACAGAATGTAAATCCCCATTTGTCAATGAACCCACCAGCAGCACCAGCATACTCGAAATGCTCTTTGTCAGTATAGGATTTTATTTTTGGTTGGAGGGCGGCTATTTTTGGGTCAGATTGAAATTTTTCAGCCACACCATTAAGCCAGCCAAAAGTAACCTCTACGTCAGAGTTAAGGAGCACGAAGATATCAGCCTTTATTTGTATCAGAGAGCGATTGTAGCCTTCTGAAAACCCATAATTCCTATCCAACGTAATGATTTTTATTCGTTGGAAATTTTCTTGTGTGTAAATGACAGAATCGTCCGTAGATGCATTGTCCACAAGGTATATGTCGGCGCTATCGGGAGTGTTAGCTACAACAGATGGTAAGTAGGTTTCTAGAAGAGTCCTTCCATTCCAGTTGAGTATGACAATTGCTATTTTCATGTTGTAATTCGGTTCAAATATATACTAATATGAACCCGCCACAAGTAGCGAATAACAATTGTTGTACAGTATCACTATTTGAAAAATGGTAGTGAGGTATTTATCTTGGATTGTTGTAGAGCTCTTTCATTCTGATCTGGTTTTCCTTTATATCCAGGTCATTGTAGCGTAGTGTTCCTCTAAGTCGATACAGTTCCGGTATCCATTTTGGATTTTGCATCTCTCCGGTGACATTGGAGTGAAGAAGATAATACTCTTCTCCTACTTTCTGGGGAGAATAGAATACAAAGCGCTTGTCAGATTGATAGTAGTGCCATATCTCAAACGGGAAAGAATAGTCAGGTTCTCGCTCAAAATAAAGTGAAGTTGGGGGACCGTATTTAAGATAAATCGTTCCTCGGTCAGTATCAAAGCCATATTTTTGTTGGGTGCCGTATTTTTCTTGAACAAATGCTAGCTGCTCTTGATAGCCATTCCATGCCGATGCAGGATTGTCTTTATTTCGAGAGAGCCAGAAGCTGAAGAAAAAAGATTTGAGTCTTAATATGTCAAGCTGTTCTGCACTAGTAATAACCGCTAGCTCAGAAGATTCGCAAAGGGGGCGAAGGCTATTGATGTTGTGTATCAAGCTGTCTCTATCTAGCATATTTCCAACGAAGGTCTCGTCAATGTACTCTTCGTCATACGTCTGGTTCATATTGGTTTTCTGACGGATTATCTTCGTTTTAGTTGTTTCTAAAATCTTGTTTTGACTATCCCTTACTTCGATAATAATATTATATGTGCCGCTATACAATTCATCAATTGGGAGTTTGCCGAGGTATGAAATAACTGGTGCCGACTTCACTTTTTTAAAGGTGCTTATATTACCAATTATTTTTTGGCTCGACGGTTCTTCGATAGAGAAAGTCATTAAAATATCTTTATTAGAACCAGCTTTTTTGTCCGTGTTATACGCTTCTACGTAGAATAAAAGTTCAGAGAATTCGGAAGAGTAGAAGTTGGAAGTGTAAGGAAGAAGGTCATACCCAGATTTGGCAAGTGCCGAACCTTCTGCGGCAGGTCTATAAGCAGAGATAAGTTCGACATCAGAAAAGAATAGTTTGCTTTCAGATGCTTTTACATAGACAGTTTTTTTAAAGTCAAATGATTTGTTCTCTTTGTCGTTGAGATCTTTAATGTTAATTTCAATGTTGTAATTTCCCTCGGGCAATAGAAATCTATTTTGGTCAATAAAATTGACATATTCTAAGTCACGAATAGGAGGACTAGAAACCTCCTTCTTAATGAAGTCAACAATACTAGTAGCACCTTTTTTTATTATAATCGTCACCTCAATCTTCGCCATCACCATACCCTCTTCTTCCGCACTGGTGTAAAATACCGACGTGCCATCGAAGTTCATATATGTTTCTAATATTCCCCCATCTCCAGGAGAGTAGAAGGTTTTATAATCGAAATAAGCCAATAAGTCCTTTGCATTGACATTTATGGATAGAGAAATGGCAACAACGACAAATAGGAGTTTCTTCATCATAGTTTATTTTTTATAAAGGTACGAAATAGTCATTAAGTGCGAAGTCAATTATTCTAATTAATTACACTTCTATGGGCTTTATAGTAAGTGCTAAAAAGGTTTTGAGCTCGGAGGAGTTGTTGTTTATGGGTGAATATAGGTCTTTAGAATGTCATAAATGTAAGGAATACAATAGTTTGACATGTTTTGTATTTTGTTTTGTCATTTTTGAAGTTCTTCTTTTTTGTATGAAAAATTTATATAGTTTTGCAGCGGAGAATTGGCAGAGTGGTCGATTGCGGTAGTCTTGAAAACTATTGTGCCGTAAGGTACCGGGGGTTCGAATCCCTCATTCTCCGCCATAACCCTCTTAGCCTTACGGTTTTGAGGGTTTTTTTATTTGTAAATTGTTGTTGCAAACGTTTCTTGCCATCTTTACGGCCTCTCATATACTCCATTGGATTTATTTGTATATCTTGCATATTATCTCACCATTGGAATTGTCAATTACATATCCTTTACTAGCTGGCGCATTAGCCTCTATGCTGCACGTTATTTCTGGGCCTGATCATTTAGCCGCAGTCACCCCATTGGTTATTGAAAATAATCGTAAAACATGGAGAATTGGACTGTCTTGGGGTGTTGGACACTTGGTAGGAATGCTTGTTATTGGTGTGCTCTTCCTCTTGTTCAAAGAGTATATTCCTGTGGAAGGTATTTCTAAGTATAGCGAGCAACTGGTTTCTATAGTATTGATAGCAGTTGGTTTTTGGGCTTTTTATCGTATATTTAATGAGAATAAAAACCATAAACATCCCCATGTACATAAGGAGGATAAGGAGTATGTACACATCCATAGTCATAAGCATGACCATGACCATGAGCATAAGCATGCAAAAGCGGATAGGCAGACCATTACTTCTGCATTAGGCATTGGGTTTATCCATGGATTGGCTGGCGTAGCACATTTTCTACTTCTACTACCTGCTTTGAGTTTTGCTTCTCAGTGGGAGGGTATTCAATATGTTTCTGGTTTTGCATTAGGCACAGTAGTCGCTATGACTGCTTATGCTTTAGTAGTAGGTAAAGTCACGAGTTACTCTAAGCATCAACATAATGATACTTTTTTCAAAGGAATAAGGTTTGCCGGTGGACTGTTTGCCGTGGTGATAGGGTTTTATTGGTTGTATTTGAGTTTTCTCTCGTAAATGGCTATTGTATCGTAACTTCTGAGGTGTGATTTTTTTACCTCACCAAGTACACCAGGCATAGTCGTTTCATTTTTGACTTTTAGGCAGTGACAATAACCTTATCCAATCTCACAAATAACCACCCTATGATTACCCGTATCTGCAATATACAAAGTGTCACCAACGGTGGTAATAGAAAATGGCCAATAGATAGCACTTTGTGTTCCCATCATATTCTCTTTGTACTCACTGCTTGTTTGAAAATTAGGTCTGCCAATAAGAGAGTCTGCTGAAGCATTGTTTTTGCTTGGTATTTTGTCGAACACTAATATACGGCTATTGCCTGTGTCATTGACCAAGATTCCATTTTTGTAAAAACAAGCATCGTATGTCCAATTTAAAGTGTTGGATTCTGGCGCCAATCGAAATTGATTCTGCCCTGCATCGTCAAAATTGTCTTGCCCGATGATGATGTCTGCTGGATTGTCAAATGCTTTTGACTTATCCTTCCAAATCAATATTCTATAAAATTGCGTGTCCGCTATAGCGAGTTGACCTTGGCTATTGATCTTAACAGAGTAGGGCCAAATAGGGTCATTATTTTCATAATCTCGCGTGTTGAAGTGTGGTTTGCCTAGTACTTTGTCAGCAGGAGTGTAGTTCTCTGTAGGTAGTGTTTTGTAATAAAGTACCCTGCGATTTCCTGTGTCTGCGATCCAAAGATTGTCTCCTTCTGAAAAAACACCATAAGGCCAATTCAATGTTTTAGCCGTAGGGTCACTTCCTATGCCTTTTACATTGGGTTTGTTGTTTGTAAAATCGGGTTGACCCAAAACTACGTCAGCGGGCTGGGCATTGTGGGTAGGTAGGCTATGCCATATCAATACTCTGTGATTCCAAGCATCTGCCACCACTAATTTTTTACCATCACTCCATATTCCGGATGGATACTGTAAGGTGTTGCCATTCACAGCGCCTCCCGAATTTCTTCCTGCATCAGTTATTTCATTTTGTCCAAGAATGATGTCAGGCTCTTGATATTCTGAAGTGGGTATATTTAACCAAATGAATACTCTATTGCGCCCGGTGTCTGAAATAAATAATTTGCCATCGGCAACAAAAATTCCACGAGGGGCAAGAAATGGTTTCTGCTCCGAGCCTTTAAAGATTCGTGAGTTTTGGACTTTAGATCCAAGGGTGTCAAAATTCATCATTAGCAAATTCTTGGTAATTGTTCGCCCGGCAACATGCTTACTACTCGTTTGCCCCCGATAGCACTTTCCATAATGACTTGTCGAGGATGGTCCTCAACGACTTCTCCTATGATAGCGGCAAATTTGCCATTATCATCTTTTTGTAAAGCAATCAAATACTCATCTGCTATGCTTTCGTCCACAAAGCTAATGAATAAGCCTTCGTTGGCGACATATAGCGGGTCAAGACCGAGTAGTTCACAGGCTGCTTCAACTTGTTGTTCTATCGGAAGTGATCTTTGCTTTATCTCAAAACCTTTGTCCGTAGCCATTGCTAATTCTTTGAGAACAGTAGCCACACCACCTCTTGTAGGGTCGGTAAGAAGATGAATGTCAGTGCCAAACTTATCCAATAATGAGGCAATGGTATGATTGAGATTGGTGGAGTCGCTTAATATTTCAGCGTCAAATTCAAGCCCTTCACGCACTGACATAATCGCCATACCGTGTGAAGCAATGTTGCCACTGATTATGATTTTATCACCAATTGTTATCCGCTTATCTTTTATATCAGCTTTGGGATGTATCGTACCTATACCTGAAGTATTGATGAAAATTTTATCCCCTTTACCTTTTTCTACTACCTTGGTGTCTCCTGTGACTACTTGTACTCCCGCTTTTTCGCAAGCATATTTAATGGTGGTTAGAATTTCCCAAAATTCGGTCATCTTTAATCCTTCTTCGATGATGAAACTCAGGGATAGGTATTTGGGTATGGCTCCGCACATAGCTATGTCATTGACCGTGCCATTGACGGCAAGTTCACCGATATTTCCTCCTGGAAAAAAAATAGGCGAAACTAAAAAACTATCTGTTGAAAAGGCTAGTTTGCCACTCATTTCGATAAATGCACCATCGTGTCTTTCATCTAATATTGGGTTGCTCAACAGGTCAAAAACTCCGCTATCTAGCAGTTTGTTAGTCAGAACACCACCACTGCCATGACCAAGGGTAATTACGTCAAAATCCAATTTTGGCATCGGACATTGAAGCTGCATTTTCACATATTTTTTATCTTTCATTTTTTCTCTTTATAGTGTATGGACTCCCATTTGCGTTTGCGATATATTCCTCTTCTACTGCTGTATAAGTCTGATATTTCCCCCGCTGTTTCATCATTCTTTTTGTGCACAAAACAATGCCTCTTGTGATTGTATTGCAAGTCATTTTCAAAGAAATTGATCTTCATTTTAATCAATTCTTCTGTTCGATAATCCGCCAAAGGTTTGTTCATTTCATCTTTTCTGCGCTGAAACTGTTTCGCTTTTATCAGTTTATCAAAATAAGGTAATTTTATTATACTTTCTGCTTGTTGTTGCACAAAAATTGTAAATTCTTCATTGGTTTCTCCGTGAAAATCATCTATTAAGCCAATTTCTTTGGCAACTCCTACGCCCCAAGGGAGGCATTCCTCGGTAAATTTGTTTGCCTTGTCTATGCCAATGCGTTTTGGTAGGAGGTAGGTCCAATACTCTGACCCATAGAGTCCCATGTTCTTGGTGTGTGGATTTAGTACTACGCCATTTCTAGCCAATATTTTATCGCCTGCCAAAGCCAAAGAAACACCTCCTGCTCCTGCATTACCTTGCATTGCGGTGATAATATAGTGATCGGTTGATTGTATTATCTCCAATATAAGATCATCTATGGCTTGGATATTCTCCCAAGATTCTTCTGCCGTATCCTGCGCATGCTCAATTACATTGAGGTGGATGCCGTTGGACCATACGTCTTTGCCACCCATCAATACGATGAGTTTCGCTCTTTTTTTTGCTTCTATGATAGCCTCTTTTAATCGTGTGCATTGGTCTGTGTCCATGGCACCATTATAGAATTCAAAATGAAGATACCCTATGTCATCTTTATGCTCAAAACGTATCTCTTGCCATGTGTTTTGGATATTTGTAAAAGGATCAAGAGTGTTGTTTTTTATGGATGCAGCAGCTGTGCCTAGTGAGATAGTTGCTGGTAGTTTGATGCTGTCGGCTTCAACTGATTTCAAATGGCTAATCCATATAGAATCCGTCTTGGTGGCTATGCAGATGGCTTTGTCTCTTTGCGCAAGGATTTCTCCAGCTGTTCCTTTTAATGAGGACTCAAAATGTGCTCCGTAGCAATAATACTCTTTGTCATAGAGGTTGATTAAAACTCCTGGTGAACTATCAGCAGCGCGTATTTTTGTGAGAATATGCATTGTGTCATCCGTCCATGAAAATCGGTAGTCGCTTTGTTTGGTCTTGTTTTTCCATCTACCGAGGATGTCAGGATTGTTATAGTCCAATTTTTCTGGGGTGAAATTATTTTTTTCAAAATGCTGAACCGCTTGTAGAATTCCTTTAGAAGCAGCTTGAGCGACTTCACTACGGTATATTTCTGCTTTGGATACGTGTCTCATATCGAAGGTGTGGAATGCCCAAATATCACCGGCATCCATTTTTTCTACTGCTTGTAGAATGGTAACTCCCCATGTTTTTTCTCCATTGAGAATTGCCCAATCTAAGGAGGATGCCCCTCGGTCTCCTTTGATGCCGGGGTGAACGATTAGGCATATATGGTTTGTGTATATTTCTTCAGGAATTTTGGAAGTAAGAAAAGGGGCAATAATAAGATCTGGGGAATATTGACTTACGGCTTCTATCATCTGACTTGATGAGGAGGGGATATGTACGTTTACTTCATGATTGCATCTATCAAGGTCTATCCAAAGTCGCTGCGCCATGCCGTTAAATGAATCTGTGATGAATAGAATTTTCATGCTATAAGTCTAGTTTTAAAATTGCTACGAGCGGGTAAGTCTTGGTGATGTTTATGATAAATAGAGTTTTAAGAGGTTTAGTTCATAGTAATTAACCCTGTAAATAGGGGAATGCCATTCCCTTGTTTACAGGGTTAAAACATCAAATTATTTCAACTCTCCACCAAGCCCGAATAATGAAAATATGCTGCGCAAGCTCCTTCACTACTTACCATTGGTGCACCTAACGGGTTGGTAGGTTTACATTTTTTTCCAAATTCTGGACATTGAAAAGGTTTTTTGATGCCCTTCATGATTTCTCCGGCTATGCAATCTTGATTTTCTTCTGCCTCTGGTATATTGACATTGAATTTAAGGGTGGCATCAAAGGCTTTGTATTTT
>JAJRRH010000064.1 GCA_024279715.1 Bacteroidota bacterium | reverse complement strand
TCCTTTCATCTCTGGCGACCAGAATCTTTTTATCTTGATGACATTTCTACGCACTAAGAAGATAATACATGCTGTCAACACCAAGAAAGCTAATATCTCAAAGGAGCCAATCAAAAAGTTATAGAACGAGCCCATAAATGAGAACACACGATGGGTATTAAAGATGCCATCGATGATGATCTCCAATACTTCGATGTTGATGATGATAAATCCAGCATACACGATGATATGTAGAATACCGGCTATGGGTCGTCGTACCATTTTGGACTGTCCCATGGCTACACGTGCCATGTTTGTCCATCTTTCATTTTTACGATCGGTGACTATTTTCTCTTTTCCGAGATTAATATAATAGCGTATGAGGGCTATTCTTTTTACAAAAAGATAACCTGCCACAGCAAGCACCAAGATGAATATTATAGAAGATATCGTCATATAATTATTGGTTTGGATCCATCAACAATTTTCTCAACCTTTCAGACTCTCGTTTGGTAAGTCTCAATTTTTTTTCTTTTTTTCCGAATACAGAGAAATGAATGTAACGATTAGGATGCGTTTTCATGTCTTCAAGAAGAAGGGTGAGTTCATTGCTTGAAGCTACTAATGAGTTATGAAGGCTATCATTGTTCAGCAGCAGTGACATGGAGCCATCTCCCATATTGATTTTATTCATAATTCCTGCGACATCATTCACCGCTTTGCCAGCATTTTCCACCACTTCAGCAAAGTTTACTTTTGCCAAGCTATCCGATATTTGCGAGAAATTATCAATGACATTGTTCAAGCTGTTCGTATTGTTTGCGAAGGCATCCGTGATTATTTTAAGATTGCCAAAGATGTCACTCAAGTTTTGTTTTTCTGAAGCCAGTAGATTATCCAATTTGTAAGCGCTTTGCTCCAAGGCTTTCAGCCCACTACTCATACTCGCAAATCCTTGGGTCAAGTGAGGGCGAGCGTCTTCATCGAGTATGGATCGAGTAAGATCGAGAAGAGAATCCACAGAGCTTATCAATTGATTGGCTTTCACTTTAATCGGCTCCAACTCTGAATATACTGTCTCGGTCAAGCCTTTGGTTACCACCGCCGTCAGTGTATCTCCATCTTCTGCCATGGTCGTACTGATGCCAGGCTCTATCACGATGGATACATTGCCCATCAATGAACTCTCTATACGGCTCCGTGAGTCTTTTGGAAAAACAAAGTCATCATTATCAATCACGAACGTTACGACAATCTTGCCCGGAAATTCCGTTGACAATTCTGTTTTGCGAATTTGCCCTACCTTCAATCCACTATACATCACTGGGTTGGAAGCAGTAAGCCCTTGTACTTTGTCATACAATCCGTAGAACACTCGACTGTTATCAAACAAGTAGTTACCTTTGAGAAAATTGATGCCAAAAACGGCTATCAATATGGTACCTAATATTAACAATCCTAATCTAAACTCTTTCGACATATAATGCTATTAATGGCGTAAAGATATTGAATAGTCGGCAAAGACCATGCATTATTGTATGAATTACTAATAATTGGAAGGGTAAAACTTTGACTTTGAAAGTCACACGGCCATTTTCAATCACATTACCTAAACCGTGGTGAATCTTGAATCAAGCCATTACGAATCTATCAATCCTTCCCTACGACCAATCTCAACCTATTGATATGACCTTAAAAAATGCAAAAACTAAAACTAGAGGAGCATAATTGCAATAGCGCCTATGTCCGTCGCTATATTTAATCAAACTACTTTTATACTCTTGGCTTGCTAATCCAACAGACCCCAATCGAACATTCTGAACGACACAAGCTCACCCCCCCTCCACATTTCTTGATTATCGCTGTTATCAGGCAAGACACACCAACCTACAACCTGCAAATCACCATCAACCCAAGAAGCTTCTTGCGATGCTGACAAGGCCTGAAACGGAAATTATGCCTCCTCTGTTTTATTATTCTTTTGCTTTGATTTGGGGGGGGGCTAATTTCTTGAATACTTTTTTCAATAAAGGAGGGTGGTTAAATGGACAAAACCTAAGTTTGAGGTGTTTTCAAAATACATATCTGTCCAGTATTCTGCCTGATTTCGAAACACAAAAAAGTCTTTACGTGCCTTATCATTTTTACCCAAACAAACATATGTCGCTATTTTTCAAAAATCTACAACAATTATCGCTATATTGCAAGCGATAATTATCTCACAATAGATGATAAATATGAATAAATAAATCTTTTAAAATCATGAATATCCAAAATAGAATAACTGACAAGTACAAAAGTACAAAAGTACAAAAGTACAAAAATAAATTTTTAAAAACCCTAATGTTATTGCTCTTTGTAATAGGTATCAACCATACCATGTTGTTAGCGCAAGACTACCCAAATGACGTCTACATTAATCCTTTGAATGCTGCTGCCTATACCTTGGCATTCAATCAAACGACCACTTCATTTGGCGGCAATCTTATATTGACGAATAATGTGCATTTTGCTATCGTTGAAGCTGAACTTCAGTTTAGCGAAAACAGTCGAATTATCATAGAAACTGGATCGATTTTTGATGGTGCCGGCCAACAGATGTTATTAACCAACTACGCCGGAAATGGAGGCGACCATTGGGTAGGTGTAGAAGTACTTGGAAATCCTAATCTTGGCACATCACCCGTTTCAAACCAAGGACTTCTAAGGATAAAGCATGGGTCTATTGAGAATGCCATTATCGGTGCTAGTAATTATGACAGAACACAAAGTGTTGTTAACGCAGCCTCTAGCGGTGGGATTATTCAATTTCAGCATGTAACTGTTACGAATTGCTACCAAGCTATTGTACTAGCAGATTATAATTATGAAACGCAAACCTATTTTAATCATTGTGATTTTATTTGGAATACCAACACTCCCTTTTCTGAAGACCAAACCTTCAAGCCTATGATTCATAATTATGGAAATACTAAGATTCCTTTTTCATTCTGTGAATTTACAAATACCAACGAAGACATATTCTATCCTAATCCGCATACAGATAGAGCGGCTTTATTGGTAGAAAACAATGGGTCGATTAACTTTGCAAATGGACTGTTAGATGGTTTTGTATATGGTATCGTCATCTCCGACGGTGCCCCGTCAAGCCTCATCTCTGACACTGACTTCACTTGCTATCGAGGGATATGGATCGCCAATGTATATAACATGGATATTCATAAATGCAGTTTTGACCATATCAATCTTAACTATATAAGCAGTATCGCTATATACAACGGATCGATTCAAGTAAGTGACAATCAATTTGGAATATATATTGAATACAGCACGGGATATACCATAGAAGGAAATATTATTAATTTCCCAAGCGATGAAGAAAAGGAAACAGGGATCGTCGTATTACAGTCTGGCCCTTTTTCTAATGTCCTAGAACAAAACACCGTTAACTCTTGTGGTGGCTCGGGCATTCTATGCATGCGAGAAAACAGAACTAGCTCAGGAAATCAAGGATTAAAACTTAACTGCAATTATTTCTCAAATAACTTTGGTGATATCTCAGTAAGTAGTCAAGGGGGTGACCAAAGCAAAGGAATAGCAAAGACACAAGGGATAAATCCACTTTATGGAGCCGCGACTACTGCCGGCAACATATTCTCCACCACAGGTGGCATTTTCACAGATAACAACAGTAATAATGGTTACCACATACTCAATGTAACTGGTGAAGTGGGGCATGTGGACTATTACTACCTTGACCCTGAAGACAACTTGCTAGAAGCTAATGGTGATATTACGATTCATACTAGCAATTTATCGGGAGTTGTGAATTATGATAATCAAAATTGTTTACCGCAGATACCTGAAGATCCAAATGGACTGTTGGACGATGCCAATAACCACAAGAATCTTAGGAATGAGTATCAAACACAGCTAGACAATATAGTAGATGGTGGAGATACTGACGCACTGACCTTAGAAGTGATATTGACGGATTATTCTGAAGCAGTGGATCTATATTACGAACTGATGGCAAAATCTCCGAATCTATCAGAGAAGGTAATGATAGAGACTATATTAAAAGAGACAGAAATTTCTTCTGCGCTTCTTACACTCATTCTAAAATCTAATCCGACAGCTGCCAAATCCACCCTGATCAAGCAAAAACTTGATGAACGGATGATCCCATTAACAGAATACCAACGTTATATGATAGATCAAGGGGCAAATCTAGTGTCGCAAAAAGAAAATTTGGAGTCCGTTATCTCTTTTCACAATAGCAGATACAACAACTTACTGGATCAAGGCGTATCCAAAATAATCCGAGCAGATACGTTGGGATACGACGCTAACATCGTGACCACATACATCTCCGGAAATCAACGTATCAGCGACTATTATCTTCTTGCCGAAATGTACTTTCAAAAAGATAACATCGCTGCAGCAGAATCTGCGCTGAGTAGTATTTCGACTGACTTTGAGTTAAACGACGCCCAACTTGAAGAGTATTCAGACTTTGCAGATTGTTTTATCATTCGAAAAAATGCTGAAATCAATGAAGGCCTTACAGAGGATGAGGCTGTATCTCTAGAGATCATTGCCTCTAGAGATCTTGGCAGAGCAAAAGGATTGGCTTTGTCACTCTTAGCGCGTCATACAGACTATGTACATTATCCATATTTTGAAGATCTTAGCAACAAAGTAAATGCAACAAAAACAGATTACAAACCAACAAATCCTGCTTCTGGAATTCAATTATATCCAAATCCAGCCATGGATTATTTGACGATTCAAGCTGGGCCTGCGGACATTTCACTTGTAGAGATAGTAGATATGAATGGTAAGACAATAATAAGGCAAGCTACATCAAAAGCTTCTGAACCTATTCTTGATTTACGTCAATTAATTTCTGGTCACTATCAAGTAATTATCCACCTATCCTCAGAAGAGAAGATTGTTAAAAAACTTGAAATATTAAAATAAT
>JAJRRH010000063.1 GCA_024279715.1 Bacteroidota bacterium | reverse complement strand
GAGCACCTATCTTAACTTCGTCATTTGGAAAAGTTTTTTTTATAAAAGCCATCGTTCGCTCCACCACCTCAAAGCCGACACCCTTGTTACGATACCCTTGCTTTGTTATCACTCTGCCAAATGACACCGACTTGTAGGCTCTCCCAGGAGGCAAAATCCGTGAGCATGCAATTACATCCCCATCGACTGTCGTACCAGTAAGATGCCACGCATCTCTATCTAATCCATCAAGCTCTTGGTAAGGGCAATCTTGCTCAATCACAAACACCTCTATCCTTAATTTGATGAGATCATGAAAATCATTTATATCGAATTCTTCAAACCTCCTTATTGTCCAATGGATGTTTTCATTCATACTTGTACTAGTTTTTTATCTCCCGTATAGAGTAAGTATCCACTCACATTATCATATCCTAATCCTTGCAGCGCATCTACGTACTTCTCCACTTGCTTCACATGACTTTTGCGCTCGATTCCTGTTTTAAAATCTACAACAACTACCTCATCTTCCTGGACAAAAATACGGTCCGGTCGCAGCACAAGTCCATTCTCATGCAGTATCTCTTTTTCATTAAGCACTTCCTTGCTTTCCTGATGCCATCTCTTAAAATCCGGGATTTCAAACACTCCTTCCAATTCGTTTTTTAACTTTTGGTGACTCTCGTCAGATAAAAACACCTTCTTACTAAATCGCTCCATATTGGCAGCAATTTCAGATCGATCATTGGTCTTTTCTATCAATTCATGGAGGCGTTTTCCGAAGGTCAGCTCCTCCCCTTTCTGTTCATCGCTGATGGCTATTCGCAATTCCGTTTGCCAGTCGATACGCGCGTAATTCGCAAAAGTTGTATTCATTTGAATCTCCGCATCCGGATAATGTTTATCCATTAAGTCTCCTTCTCGATATTCTTCACTGCCATTTTTAGATCGGTAAAAAGAATACATCAGACAATCCACACGGTCAGGATTTTTTTTCAATACATTTTCGCTTAATTTAGGAAATAAAATATATAGCGCTTCGGATGCTCTAGTGGTTGCAACATAGAGTGTATTCAATGCATCCACTCTCGTCTTGTATCGTTCCTCTTCTTCCATCAGAGCATAGTCAGTCTTAGACAATAATTCATTTGGTTTCAAAAGTTTTACAGGCAACGTATCCTCTTCTTCTACCCACAGATATTTTTTCGTATACTTCTTTATTCTTTTAAAAACATAAGGGTTAATTACCACTGGGAATTCAAGCCCCTTGGATTTATGTACTGTCATAATATTGATGGCATTGATGTTCTCCGAAGACTGCAAAGCGATATTATTTGCATTCAATTCCCAATAGTCAAGAAAAGCAGAAACACTGCCAGCATCTTTCCGCACAAATCCAGAACAGATGTTCAAAAACTCCATCATATACGCCTCCGAAGCATCTAGTTCAAACATAAGACATAGTCGCTCAGCAAGAGAAAACACATCGAGTTTGGATAAAGCTAACCTATCGAAATCTATCTCCAAAGACGCAAAAACCTTTGTAAAAACCCCACCAATATACTTCTTTAAAAATTCATGCATACTACCTTCAACATTCTCATGAAGGCAGTTCAATATCAACAGTCTATTAAATTCATTGTCTGGAGAATGGATATGTCCGAACAGAGCCATAATGAATGAAATGGATTTCTGATTTTTCAGCAATAGACTCTCTGTGGAGACGACTTCTATCCCTTGATTGGTAAAGTTCTCTGCTATCATCTGTCCAACTTTATTCTTATAAACCAATACAGCTATATCGCCATATCGGTATCCCTTGCCAACACACTCTTCCACGATATTATTAATCTCCTCAATCATCAATTCATCTTGCGACAATTCTTCTGTTGCTTCTAATTCTTTCATCATCACGTGTCCTCCGTGACCTTTTACAGGTATCTGTTCATGATGGTCATATAGAGATTTGACTCGATCACCTAGTCTACTAACCATGTAGGTAAAAAGTTCGTTATTGAACATCACTATTTCCTTTCGAGAGCGGTAGTTGTACTCGAGCACTTTCTCTTGGAGATTGTTTGCAAAAACGGTTTCTGTGATTCTATGCGTTTCTCCTCCTTGATATATTTTAGGCAACTGCGCCAATTGTTCCATCTCTCCTCCACGAAAACGATAGATCGACTGCTTGACATCCCCAACCAAGATATTTCTAAAACCATTGGCAAGAGACTCTTCTACCAAGGGGACAAGATTGTGCCACTGTACGATCGAGGTATCCTGAAATTCATCAATCATAAAGTGACGGTACCGTTCTCCAAGTTTTTCATAGATAAATGGACTTGGATTATCTGTAATGACATTTGATATCAATTTATTGTTGTCACTAATGATTACAATATTCTGTTCTTCTTTGATTTCCTCCATCTTTTGATGCACCCTTTTGACAAACATTAAAGGAGCAATGCCTTCTGCAAAAAGATTCAACACTAGATACTCCATCAATAGCTCTCTTGCATGATTATACATCGGCTTGAGCTCTTCTCGCATGGTACTAATTTGCGCTTTTACTTCATCGGTAGATTTTCCAGATTTTGTCCACCATTCTTCACTCTCCATATTTTTATGCACACTATCACTTGGCAAGATGCTCCTTAAGTTTCT
>JAJRRH010000062.1 GCA_024279715.1 Bacteroidota bacterium | reverse complement strand
TATCCCTATGATACTTGGTGAGCTTAACTATGATGTTCTCAAAAAGGTTAAGAACATATTCGACCCACAGGGCATCTTCAATCCTGCCAAGATTGTCGATGCAAAACCAATGGATGAAGATCTTAGGTATGAAGAAGGGGCAAATATTGTTGTGGATAGTTTTCTTAATTTTGACAAGGAGGGTGGCGTGTTATCCATGGCTGAAAAGTGTAATGGATCAGGTGATTGTCGTAAGTTACCTGCTGCTGGTGGGGGAATGTGTCCTAGCTATAGAGCCACTCTAGAGGAAAAAGATGGGACAAGAGCTCGTGCTAACATCCTTCGTGAGATATTAACCCATAGCGAATCTACCGATAAATATGATTCAGAGGAATTGAAAAAGGTTTATGACCTATGTGTTTCTTGTAAGGCGTGCGCTTCGGAATGTCCGTCGAATGTGGATGCTGCTATTTTGAAGGCTGAATTCCTTCATCAGTACCAGCTTGTCAATGGTCGTACATGGAGAGACAAGATGTTTGCTAATAATTATCGTGTCAATAAATGGTTGTCGAAGGTGAAGTCGATCAATAATTTGATGATGAGCATGGGGTTTACTAGTGGCATTGTCAAATCGATAATGGGTATAGCAAAAGAGCGAACTATGCCTTTGCTTTCAAACATGAACATCAAGCGTGAATTGAATTTTCAAAAAAATCAAATGGTGACTTCTGAAAAAAAGGTGTATCTTTTTATGGATGAATTTACCACGATGATGGATGCATATTTGGTTGTAAAAAGTATTGAGTTATTGAAATATCTTGGTTATGAAATATTATGGATAGACCATCCAGAGTCTGGACGATCATTTATCTCTAAAGGATTTTTACCAGAAGCAAAAAAATTTGCCAATGCTAACATTGATATATTCCTGCCTCTTATTAGTGAAGATGTTCCTCTTCTGGGTATCGAACCATCTACAATATTGAGTTTTAGAGACGAGTATATTCGATTGGCAGAGGATGGAGCTAAGGCTGTAAAGTTGGCTGAGAATGTATTTTTGATAGAGGAGTTTATCAGTCGAGAAATTGATAGAGGCAATATTCGAGCTGATCAATTTGATGATAAAACAAGAGCCATTTCCTATCATAGTCACTGCCATCAGAAAGCGTTATCATCGAGTGAACATACTATGAAGATGTTGTCATTGCCTGTAAATAACCAAGTCCGATTGATTGAATCTGGTTGTTGCGGAATGGCTGGTTCCTTTGGTTATGAAAAAGAACACTATAGCGTCAGTATGCAAATGGCGGAACTACAACTTTTACCAGCTATACGAAAAATGGATACACAAGAAATTATTGTTGCCAATGGCACTTCATGTCGTCATCAAATCATGGATGGGGTAGGGAGAAGGAGTATTCATCCTATTGAGGTCTTGTGGAGTGCTATGTTAGTCTAGTCATAATAGAATTGGATTTTACTTACTAATCTTTAACACTACTTAGTTTTAATTTAACTATTCTTTTAATAGGTCCAGGACAACTTTGATCGTGACATCCTATGCATGTATTGACTAAGTTTCGATAGTTCTCTTTTTGATTTTTTAAAGAATTAGTATTCATTTTCTCAAGAGAATTCAGCCAAGAGTTAGCAAATGCATCAAAACTCTCTTTCTTCATGCTAAGACCTGTTGGAGTTGCTGTCAATAGATTGTCAAAATTTGGTATTGACTTCACTTTTTTGTCTTGGTCTAGTCTGAATTTCATTTCCTTCATGGCATCATACATGTCACGCATAGTAAGTGCAAGTTCACTTTCTCCATTTGGATTAGGAAACCATTTTTCTTTCACTAGCTTAGGTTGTGGACTACAAGAGGATAGGATTAAAACTAATACGAATAGTCTAACGTATCTTATCATGATCTTAATTTTAGAAATTTACATAGAATTTGGAGACTCTCTATTCAGCATCACTTTTTTTTATCTCTTCCTTTTCTACATCATCCCCTTTCAAGTATCCAGGTAACTGCATTCCTGCCATATTGAACATTTCTTGAAGTGGCGGTACCGCTTTATACATTCCCGAAATAAAGTTGGAGGTAGATGTTTTGCCATTTTCTGACGAACCACCTTCCCAAACTGTTACTTTGTCGATTTTAATATTTTTGATTGCCTCTGCTTGAAGTTTTACAAGTTCAGGTAATTTATCTGCAATAATAAGTAGTACTGCATCTTGAGGATTCTCACCAGCTGCTTTTACGATTCTGTCAAATCCTTCTGCTTGCTTGGTCAATATCTCAAACATACCTTTTGCTTCTGCTTCTTTCTTAAGGAATATTGCATCGGCTTCTCCTTTAGCGACTCTACGTATCTGTTCAGCTCGGGCTTCAGCGTCTATCTCCAATTTACGTTTACTTATCTCGGCAGGCACGATGATATCCGCTCCCTGCTCGGCTTCTTTTCTTTTTGCTCTAGCATCCTCTGCAATTCTTTCTGCAGCGTATGCTTCTTCAAGGGCTTGGGCAGCCTGTACTTTTTCTGATGCGTTGGCGATCTTTTCAGCTTCGGCTTCTCTTGCTCTTCTTGCAGCATTAGAATTAGCTATTTGTATCTTGGCAGTGTTCTCACCTTCAACAGCCATTGCATCTGCAGCAGCTACTTGCACTCTTTGATCCTGAACAGCGTTTGCATGACCGATAGATCCATCCCGATCTTTCTGTGCGACAGTAATCTTAGCGTCATTTATTGCTTTGGCAGCAGCCTCTTTACCTAAAGCCTCAATATAACCGGATTCATCATGAATGTCCGTAATGTTTACGTTGATCAATTTGAGCCCCACTTTCTTAAGCTCGGCTTCTACACTATGTGTTATATGGGAAAGAAATTTATCTCTATCAGAGTTTATTTCTTCAATATCCATTGAAGCGACTACAAGTCTCAATTGACCGAATATAATTTCTTGTGCTAGGCTATCTACTGCATCCATGTTTAGTCCCAGTAATCTTTCTGCAGCATTCTGCATCACGCTAGGTTCTGTAGAGATACCGATCGTAAATCTTGAAGGTACATTTACACGTATGTTCTGCTTACTAAGGGCATTTGTAAGGTTCACTTCTATAGACATAGGTGTAAGGTTCAAGAAGGCGTAATCTTGTATAATAGGCCATATAAATGCCGCTCCACCATGGATGCATTTGGCAGATTTTCCACCGCCAGTTTTTCCATAGATAACCAATATTTGATCTGAAGGACATCTTTTGTACCTTCTGAACATAGAGAACAAAAAGACTAGAACAATTATAAATGGTGCTAGTACTGCTATAATACTTGGTAAGCCCTCTATTTGAAGGAGAATGGATAATATTTTCATGAATTTATTTATTTAATGGTTTTTACTAGTAGAATTTCAGCACTTACTACGTCTAATACTTTAACTAAAGTACCCGAGGGGATAATTTCATTATTGTCTGTCATGGCGCTTAATTCTCGAAGACTTCCTTGTACTGCAATTTGCACTTTTCCCATCGAAGAACGATTAGCACCGATAGGTAGATATACTTCACCGATCAAGCCAATAGCATTTTTCATCTTCAATGTGCCAGAATCGGCAAGTTTAGCAATCCAAAAGAATAATGCTGAAGTTATTGCCATCATCACCAATCCAGCAAGTGCAGAAAAAAAAGCGGTGGAAGTATTCGACATTCCATTGTCTAGGCAGGCGACACCAGTCCAGCCAAACATGGTAAGAAACGCAACAAAGTTTTTGAACGTAAAAAATTGAAATCCAACGCCTCCGTCGTCTGCTTCAAAGTCTGAAACATCACTATCCATATCGCCCTCGCCTCCTAAAAAAGTCATGATAAAAACTATCATTAGGGCAACAGAAGCTAAGAGAGCTATAGCCCAATAGGTTTGATGTAAACTGGTCAGTCCTTCAAAAAAGCTCGTCATAAGTTAAGGGGATTTTTTTTATCAAATATAGCATGATTTATGGGGAAAACATAATCGCATCACGAAAATATTTGTATGTTACCTTTCGATAATTCTATCGACCGTCATGATTCCTTCAAGTTCTTTCAAACTTTCAATTAACGACTGCAGATGCTGTGTGTTTTGAACAAAGAGTTTTATCTCTCCAGAAAATATTCCATCTTTACTTTCAAAACTAATAGACTTCATATTGATGTCATGGCCTTGAGATAAAGCGGAGGTGATTTTATGCACTAAGCCTAGGTCATCAATTCCAGTAAATATGATCTTAGCAAGAAATTCCTTGTCTTCTTCTCCTGACCAAGCCGCTTTTATGACACGATACCCGTAATGGGACATAAGCTGGGAAGCATTGGGGCAATTTGTACGGTGGATCTTTATTCCTTCACTAATTGTGAGAAATCCAAAAACCTGGTCTCCTTCAATAGGGTTGCAACATTTGGCTAGTTTGTAGTTTAGATTGGCGCCTTTGTCATCCAATACTATGCCTTCAATTTTTTCTTTTTTACTAAAAGACTTTTTCTTCTTACTTGCGGGCGGCTCTATTCTTGTCTTGTCGAATGTGATTGTTTTGTTGTCAACAGTATATCCGTTAAGTTTCTTTAGGTCTATTTTTCCTATTGCTATTTGATAGTATAGCTCCGTGGCAGAATCCACATTGAAATGTTTCTCAAGTGGCGTAATATTTCTGCTTTCAAAGTCTACTTTTAATCCCTTAAACTTCCTTCTAAGAATTTCCTTACCATCAAATGATATTTCTTTTTTCTCTTCTTTTAGTGAGGATTTTATTTTTGCCTTTGCCTTGCCAGATATTACGAAGCTTAACCAGTTTTTATTAGGTTTTTGATTGTTGCTTGTAAGTATATCGACTTGGTCACCACTTTTAAGTACATGACTGATGGGGACAAGCTTATTGTCCACCTTAGCTCCGACACATTTGACACCCACTTGACTGTGGATTTCAAAAGCAAAGTCTAGTGCTGTTGCACCTGATGGGAGTTTTTTCAAATCCCCTTTAGGAGTGAATACAAATATCTCTTCTGTAAAAAGGTTGGATTTAAAATCGTCAATGAAGTTTATGGCATCGGCATCTGGGCTTTCAAGCATTTCTCTTACCTGGGCAATCCAGGTGTCTAGTCCCGACTCAGTTTCTTTATTGGATTTATACTTCCAGTGAGCGGCATAACCTTTCTCTGAAATATCATCCATCCTTTCAGTACGTATTTGCACTTCAATCCACTTTCCTTTTGGTCCCATGACCGTAATATGAAGTGATTCGTATCCATTTGCTTTCGGGTTGGATATCCAGTCTCGAAGCCGCTCAGTATTTGGTCTCCAAAAATCTGTAACAATAGAATAAGCATGCCAACAATCCGCTTTTTCTCTTTCTAATTTTGAATCCAAAATAACTCTAATGGCAAACAAATCATACACCTGTTCAAAGGGGATGCTTTGTTTTTGCATTTTGTTCCATATAGAATAGATGGATTTAACCCTTGTTTTCACTTGAAACTTCAATCCTTGTTTCTTTAACTCATCAATAATCGGTTTCGTAAAAATTTGAATTAATTTCGTCCGTTCAATTTCAGTGTCCTTTATTTTTTGTTCAATAGCTTTGTAAGCATTGGCTTCCCGATATTTTAAAGCCAAATCCTCCATTTCATTTTTAATCTTACTCAGACCAAGACGATAGGCTAGTGGAGCGTACATATATAATGTTTCAGAGGCTATCTGTAATTGTTTGTCAGGGCGCATCGCACTTAAGGTGCGCATGTTATGTAATCGATCAGCAAGTTTTACGAGTATCACACGTACGTCATCACTTAAAGTGAGAAGCATCTTCCTGAAATTTTCAGCCTGACGGGATTCCGTTTGTAGATTCGTGCTAGATATCTTTGTGAGTCCATCTATGAGGTATCTTTCTTTTTCACCAAAAAGATTTTCAATGTCATCAAGTGTAATATATGTATCCTCGACGGTGTCATGTAGGAGCGCTGCAACCACAGATATGGGGTCTAATGACATCTCTTCTGCAACGATTTGTGCGACAGCAAGTGGGTGAAAAATATATGGCTCACCAGACTTTCGTCGATCCTCTTTGTGTGCATCTACCGCGACTAAAAAAGCTTTTTTCAATTTCTTTTTTTCCTCGCTAGAGGGTTCCCTTTGAAATGATCGAAGGAGCTTTCTGTATTGCTTCTTGATTTCTTTGCTCTCTTCTTCAGGGCTAGCTTTATATGTCGCTATCGTGGTCAATCGTATTCTATTTTTTTACGGGAAGTACTTTAGCAGAGACATCTCCAAATCCTACTCTGATGCCGTCTTTTTCAGCCCAGCCTTTCATTATCACAGTATCATGGTCTAGGATGAATTTTCTTTCTGTTCCATCAGGCATTTGTACAGGCTTCGTGCCTTGCCATGCAATTTCTAGCATTGAGCCGTATGAGCCAGGCTCTTTTCCGCTAATAGTTCCTGACGCCATAAGGTCGCCACATCGTACGTTACATCCATTTAC
>JAJRRH010000061.1 GCA_024279715.1 Bacteroidota bacterium | reverse complement strand
TGCAATAGTCCTTCGGAGGTGACGGTATTTGTTGGATTAGAGACGGATATAAACTTTCAAGCAGAATCATGTCAAGAAAATGATGGCTACATAACAATAGAAGTATTACAAGGCTCGGGGGACTATAACCTTCTTATTAATGGAAACTCAACTTCATTGGTCAATAATGAATATTCTATTAACAATATCATTAGTGGTAATTGGGACATACTGCTAACCGACAACATCTCAGGGTGTACGGTTGACACTCTGATTTCTCTTGAATCCTTCTCCATTCCCAATGCAAATGCTGGAGAAGACAATACCACATGTGGGCTTACGTACACTTGCCAAGCAGTACCTAGTAGTGGTATTGGCTCTTGGACAAGCAATGATCCTAATATAACCTTTGCAGATCCATCTGACCCAAATACGACGGCAACGACCAATTCATTTGGCGCATATACTTTTACTTGGTCTGAAAACAACGGCCCTGATTGTGAAGATTCAGATGCGGTTGTAGTCATATTCGTGCCTGCTCCTGTCATAGAAGCTGGTGAGGATGATGAAACTTGTGGATTCAACTACACACTCGATGCAATTTCAAATATAGCCAATAGCGGATCATGGCAACCTACGGATGGCATCTCCTTTTTAGACTCCAATGATCCAAACACAAGCATCTTAGGGTCTTCAGCAGGCGAGTACGATATAGTGTGGCTAGAAGATGATGGACTTGGATGTATTGTTACAGATACTGTTGTCATCACACTGATAGACATCCCAACTGCTAATGCAGGAATGGATGATCAAGTATGTAGTCTAACTAAGGTTTTAGAAGCTAGTCCGAGCGTAGGAGCAGGTGTATGGACTGGAGATGGTGACCTTAGTTTTGCTGACATCAATGATCCAAATACTGAAGTAACATCAATCCAAACGGGTGAATATGGAGTCACTTGGCAGGAAGACAATAACGGTTGCACTAATTCAGATGTTGTTTCTATTATTTTCACAGAACAACCCATTGCGAATGCTGGAAATGACAGTATCCTTTGTGGTATTGAAATAGACCTTAATGCCATACCGAGTATTGGTACGGGGACTTGGTCGGCAACAAACAATGCCTCTTTTGCCAATCCGAACAACCCCAATTCTGAAGCAACGGTTCCTGATTTTGGTAATTTTACCTTTACTTGGACGGAAGACAATACAGGTGGCTGTATAAGCAGTGACCAGGTGACCTTCACTTTCTTAGCATCACCACAAGCAAACGCGGGGATTGGCGATAGTATTTGTGGGCTAGGAGAAATTCAACTTAACGCAATACCAAGCAATGGGATTGGACAATGGTCTGCTCCGCCAGGTGTTACTATAACTGACATCAACGATCCAAACACCACGGCAACGGGTAATTTATTTGGAGAATTTGAGATTGTATGGACAGAAAACAGCATGGCTACCTCTTGTTTTACTGAAGACGAAGTTCAAGTTGGATTTATAGAACAACCTATTGCTAATGCTGGGCTAGACAATAATGTATGCGGTTTAGAAACGGGTATGTTTGCTTCTGCAAGTGCTGGCACTGGCACATGGACTACTTCTGATTCCAACATTACTATATCTGATGTAAATGACCCAAACACAACCGTTGAGGTGACTGAATTTGGAGAGTATGACTTAGTATGGACAGAGGTTAACTCCTTTTGCACAAGTACCGATGACGTTATATTATCGTTCCTTAACAATTCCACACCCTACGCTGGCGAAGACGAAAGCACATGTAGCGACACCTACATCATGAATGCCACAGCAGTAACAGGTGGAATTTGGATTTCACCTGAATTGATAGACCTTGGAATTCTGGATCAAGCGGAGGTTAATAATGCAAATGCACCTTTAAACTTCTTTCCTGGAGCTTATGGCTCATATGAATTGACATGGTTCAATAGCACTTGTGACGAGGGAGATGCGGTAATAATCACATATTTAGAGACCCCAAATTCCAATGCCGGAATGGATTTCTCTATTTGCGGCAATGAGACAATGATGTCTGCAGTAAACGATGGATGGGCTGGAGAATGGATACTACCTGCAAATATTACAACCATGACAGGAGATCAATCTGACGCAATAGTAACAGCAAATACTGAGGGCGTTTATGAATTAATATGGGAAGAAACGAATGACATTTGTGTAAACAATGACACGGTAATAGTTACTTTTATTGATATACCCCAACCTAATGTTGGCGATGATGACTTCAACTGTGGGCTGGACTATACCCTTAGCGTGATATCCGATGGAATAAATGGTAGTTGGAATTCGTCTGGATCTTTGACTTACTCTCCGAATCAGACTTCAACCACAACCAATGTAACAGCTTCCTCTTATGGTACGCAAGAGATAATTTGGATAGAAACTGATCCAACAGGGTTTTGTTCAGGTTCAGACACTCTGGAGGTAGTGTTTAACAATGCCCCTGATACCGTGAATTTCAATATTGAATGTGTCTTTCTTAACACGCAGTATATTGTCACTTTTGACATAATAGATGGTAACTCGGATTCTTATATTGTTACTGGTCAAGGGACTCTTTCAGGCAGTAGCTATGAGTCTGATTTAATTCCTAATCATGAAAATTATTCATTCATTATCGATGATGATTACGGGTGTAACCCTCTTAATATAGTGAACTCTTTTTCTTGCCCTTCCTTAACGGATGCAGGCAGCTTAAACCTTGATACGCTATTTATATGTTATGGAGAAATGGAAAATGTCTCGATAGATACAGAACCATTCGAAGACGCAAATGATGTAACAGTGATAGTAATTCATACTAATCCTGGGAATATGTTAGGAAATGTACTTGATACTATCTACAATGGAACACCGATTCAATATCAAAATAATTTTGTTCCGGGGACAGTCTATTATGCGTCTTCGGTCGTTGGTAACGAATTACCTAATTTCGATATAGACCTAAACGACACTGACCTCTCGGTCTCAGTAGGGGTGCCAGTAATTTTCGCGCCACCACCTACACTTTCTACAAATCAATCTTCTGCCATCGCATGTGCAGATCAGAATGCTGTAGTGGACTACGTGGTTAATGGTGTTCCAAATTGGGATCTTGAATACACCTTCAATGAGGAGATATTTACGGTTAATGATATTTCAGAAGTTCAAAACAATCTTGTCTTTATGGAATCTGGTTGGTTGTATTTTGAAACCATTACCAATCAATTTTGCACTACGGAATTATACGATAGTGTATTGGTAACTGTTTATGAAAATCCTACCGCCGATATGGTCGAATTGGTTCAATTTTGCACCAATGAAGATTACTTAATAGATATAGAATTAACGGGTGAAGCTCCTTGGTCAATATTATTTCAAGATGAGGACTTACTATCTCCGCCACTTGACACAACCGTTTTTTCTTCCACCATTCAAATAGAAGTTGAAGGTGCAGGTTATTATTGGATTGCAAACATGTCTGATCAGAATTGTCCTAATGCCAATGGTATCGATTCAGTTCTAGTAGAAATTCTAGAAACACCGTTGTCTCTGGCTGGAGCTGACACTACCGTATGCTATGGTGTGACTGTTGATCTTGGTGAAGATAATGAAGCTGGACTAACTTACGAATGGACCAATGTAGAATGGCTAGACAATCCAACCGACGGCACGCCTTCAGCTTTGATAGCAGTAGATACCATTGTGACTATAGAATATCCTTTTATACTAACTACAAGTAATACCAACTGTGACGTGATAGACACAGTGGTAGTCACCGTCAATCCGTTACCTTATGACTACACCGTAAGTCCAACTGACCCTTTTTGTAATGGACAATCTACACAACTTAGTGCTTCAGGCCCCTATAATTTCACATGGACACCTGACTTATATCTTGAAGATGCTAATAGCAGTATAACCACCACCACAGCGACTGAAGACATTACGTATACCTTAATCGTTCAAGATGCAGTAGGCTGTATTGACAGCTCTTTTGTAATTGTTGATGTTTTAGAGACACCTAACACTAATCTCGAGCCATCATTTTATGCGGGCTGCCTTCCTTCAGATGTTGTTATCTATAACGGCACTAATATACTGCCAGGTTCTGAGTGCTTATGGACATTCACAGAAGACGACACATTTCTAAGTGATAGTTGCGATGACCTTCAACTCTCACTTGATGAACTTGGAGAATATGACATTACTTTACGTGTAATATATCCGAACGGATGTATTAGCGAAACAAACATAGACACAGTAATAACAATATCCACCATTACTGCAGATTTTGGCTACACACCCAATCAACCGCATATTAGCTTTGATGATATTCAATTTGCAAATCAATCAAATGACGCAATAAATTGGGAATGGACTATTGACAACAACATTATCCTTACTGAGCCAAATCCTTTAGTACCTATCGATACATTGGGTGCTGGATTTCATGAGGTTTGCCTACAAGTAATTAATGAAGAAGGCTGCGTTGCTGATATTTGCAAAAATATAGAAATTGATGACATTCCCTTTATATGGGTTCCTAATTCTTTTACGCCAAACGATGATAACTTAAACGAAGTCTTTGCGCCCGTAATAAGCCAGCCTGATCTCATTGAAAAATACAAATTCACAATATTCAATCGAATCGGACATGAAATATTTAGTACTGAGGATATGAACGACGCTTGGGGACGGAACCTCATAAAGGAAAGGGATAGACAAATGGGTATCTATATGTGGCAAGTAGAGTTGAAAGTAAAAAACTACAGTGAGATGCTTATTATATCTGGAACCGTCAAGGTGCTTAAGTAAATATTCTACGCAGAAAAAGATCTAGAATCACAACCCTAAACCCTAGCTTCATATCTAACTGCATACTCAAGAAATAGATTTACCCGAAAAATTCATCAATTTTTCAGCGATTAAGAAACAACATCAAGTTTGGGTGTTTCTAAATCGGAATTTCACGTTTTGCTTCCTGCATCCTAGTATTCATTCATACTATACACTTCGTTTCTGTATGAATAAAACGGTTTAAGGCATCTACAAGAAAGCAACAACGATAATTAGATAAAAAATAAGAACCTGATTAGATATAGCCCCATTTGGGGGTTTGAAAAAATCACAAGGCTATTGACCATTTTTTTTTGATTATTCAGAAATTGGAATACTCCTTATTGAACCCACATTTTTGACTGACAATCCTTAACATACTAAAAGATTACAAACAAAAAAAGCCGTTATCCTTTGGATAACGGCTTTTTAATATTATCAAGTAATAGTGAACTAGTTCACTACTTTCTTAACTTCTTCTTTAACGCCATCAACCGCTTTTCCAGCAGCATCTTTTGCACCATCAACCGCTTTTCCAGCAGCATCTTTTGCACCATCAACAACTTCACCAGCAGCATTCTTCACTCCATCTACAGCATCACCTGCCATATCCTTTGCTCCGTCTACTACATCTCCCGCTGCATTTTTAGCTCCGTCTGCCACATCACCAGCGACATTCTTAGCGCCATCTACAGCATCACCTGCCATATCTTTAGTTGCGTCAGCAGCATCTTTGACTTTGTTAGCAGCTTCATCACATGAAGTAAATGCCAAAAGACCACCAATTAAAATAATAGTTAATAAATTTTTCATCTTTGTTTTGTATTTAAATTACAGGTTATTATCAAGTGGCAAAGAAAGTTATTTTTTTAATTATTCTATAACCCACAAGATATATTTACACACAATTTCGATAAACACACTATTTTCTTAGACCAAACCATTGAGCACTCCATATATCGACAAAAAAATAAGGTGGAAGTTCAATTATAGATAGTTATTGACATTTATTAACTCCTCTTGGAACGTATATTTCTTATTTTTATGTTTCTTTGACCTCGAAATATATTTTCAATCAATGTCAGATAACCTAGTCATCATACCTACTTATAATGAAAAAGGAAATATCTTAGATATCATCAATAAGGTATTTACCTTAGGGGGTTATTTTGATATTCTAATTGTTGATGATGGCTCACCAGATGGCACTGCTGAAATAGTTCGATCATTACAATCAAAATATCCCAAAAGGCTTTTCTTAGAAGAAAGATCAGGAAAACTTGGTCTCGGAACGGCGTATATACACGGTTTTAAATGGGGATTAAAACGAAAAAAATACAAATTTTTCAGTGAGATGGATGCAGATTTCTCACATAACCCTGAAGACCTTGTAAGATTGAGAGAGACTTGTATCAATGGAAATGATTTAGCCATCGGATCAAGGTATGTAAAAGGAGGAGCAGTGGTTAACTGGCCAAAAGATCGTTTACTAATGAGTTATTTTGCGTCAGTATATGTAAGAATGATACTCTGGTTTAATATCAAGGATACCACAGCAGGATTCAAATGTTACAAAAGAGAAGTACTAGAATCTATACATTTAGATGAAATAAAATTTATTGGTTATGCGTTTCAAGTGGAAATGAAATACCGAACCTATAAAAAAGGTTTTAAAATAAAAGAGATACCCATTACCTTTATCGATAGAGTAATCGGCGAATCAAAAATGTCATCGGGAATTTTTAAAGAAGCCATCATTGGTATCTTAAAAATGAAATTTATGAAGCTATGAACAATACTATAATTCAAAACATCACTCTTGTTAATGATGGAGAATCCTACCTTGGCTCTATCAAAATAAAAAATGATACAATTGTTGAAATTATAAGGAGCAGGGCATTTTCAAACACTGATGACTGCTTAATTATTGATGGAACTGGTCTTCATTTATTCCCAGGTCTTATTGATGACCAAGTTCACTTCAGAGAACCTGGTCTTACCCATAAAGGAAATATCCATTCTGAATCTAGAGCAGCAGTTGCAGGAGGTATTACGTCTTTTATGGAAATGCCCAATACGAATCCACAGTGCTTGGACCAAGACCTGCTGGAACAGAAATATCAAATCGCAGCAAAAAACTCCTTCGCCAATTACTCCTTTTTCATGGGAGCATCAAATGACAATATTGAAGAGGTATTAAAAACAAACCCAGAAAATGTCTGTGGCGTAAAGATATTTATGGGGTCTTCAACAGGTAATATGCTAGTAGATGACGAAGAGGTGCTCAATGGAATATTTGAGAAATGCAAAATGCTCATCGCAGTACACTGTGAGGATGAAGCCACCGTTCGTGAGAATATTCAAAAAGCTAAAGATCAATATGGCGAAGACATTCCAATCTCCCAACACCCAAATATAAGAAGCCATGAGGCGTGTTATCGGTCGAGCTCTAAAGCTGTTGCTCTTGCAAAAAAACATGATGCCCGGCTTCATATCTTACATATTAGCACCCTTCAAGAGTTAGAATTATTTAGCAATAACTTACCCTTAGAGGATAAAAAAATAACTGCTGAGGCTTGCATCCATCATCTTTGGTTTACGGATGACGACTATCCTTCAAAAGGCACTAGTATCAAATGGAATCCTGCAGTAAAGACGAAAGAGGATCGAGAAGCAATAAGAAAAGCAATCAACAATAATACGATTGATGTAATCGCAACAGATCACGCACCTCATACCAAAGAGGAGAAGAACAATAAATATCTAACCGCACCCTCGGGTGGTCCGCTAGTACAACATGCTTTGGTAGCACTACTAGAAATGTATCATCAAGGCATCTTTAGTCTAGAAAAAATCGTAGAAAAGACAAGCCACTCCCCTTCCAGGCTATTCAAGATAAAAGACAGAGGATATATAGCTGTAAATAATAAAGCCGACCTAGTAATCGTTGACCTTAACGACCCTTGGACTGTGAATAAAGACAATCTATTATACCATTGCGGGTGGTCCCCTTTTGAAGGAAAAACTTTTCAATCAAAAGTTAAATACACCTTCGTAAATGGAAATCTAGTGTATAACAATGGTACAATCAACGAAAACATACGTGGTGAACGTCTTTTATTTCATAAACGATAACCATGGCAATTAAGCGTATTTGGATAATTTTAATCATCATACTTTACTCATGTAGTGGTGACAAAAAGAGCGTTATCATTCCAGAAGACATAATAAACAAGGAAGATTTTTCGTCCATTATTACAAATGTAATAATTCTTGAGGGCTACAATTCGCGCATCATAAGACTGGACACTGCCGATATTAAAATCAGTCATTTTTACAATGACCTATTTAACGACTACAACATCACCAAGACGGAATTTGACAAATCCTATACTTTCTATAGTGAACACCCAAAATTGATGAAAGAAATATTTGAATTGAGTGAGAAAAAATTCAAGCTCAAAGAGGATAGAGTGACAAAAGAGAGTAAGAATATTACTGATAAAAAGAAGAAAAGTAAGAAATCGAATCTTTTACCGAAATAAAAGGTATATCAAATTCCCTTTTCGCTTTACTATTAATAAATTCGAAGGTAGATTGAGCCGATCGAGCCGACTCTTTGGTTAGATCTGACTTTGTTCCAAGCAGATAATCTTTAAGATAAAACAATCTCCAGCCCATACTCAACAGTAATTTTCCCGCCAAAATACTAGGCTTGGGCTTCCCCAATGATTCTGCTATTAAATCAAAAACACTCTTTAAACTTCGATTCTCAGACACCAATATGTATCGCTCACGAGTCAATGCATAATTATTCATTGCCTTCAATGCTATCCTTGACACATCCCGCACGTCCACAAAAGAACCTGAACCTTTGGTGTAAAATCGAAGTCCTTTTTTAACTGCAGTAAATATGGAAGAGCTACTTTTTCCTTTTGTTCCTGCGCCAAAAATAATTCCTGGATTCAAAATGACCACATCCACCCCCTCTTCCGCTGATCGCCATACCTCTTGTTCAGAGCTAAATTTGGTTACCGCATAGTATGAATTATACTTTGAGCGTACCCACTCCGATTTTTCATCTATTTTTCGCCCTTCTTTTTCACGTCCTATGGCTGCTACCGAACTAATATGACAGAGTTTCTTGACCCCTAAATCAATCGCCACATTAACCACATTCTCTGTCCCTCTTTGATTAACTTCATACATCACATCAAAGTCTTTTGAATGAAATGACACCACGGCAGCACAGTGATAGACCATGTCACAACCGGTCATTGCTTCTTCCAATTCTAGGACATCAAGTACATCACCCTCTACCCATTCTATCTTATCAAAAAGATTCATCCCGTATTCTTCATCATAGAATCTAAACACGTCTTTTACTACGGACAGATTACTAGTTTTACGACGAAGAGCTCTCACTTCTTGATTATCCTTTAATAAATCAAATAGCAGTCTAATACCAACAATACCTGTTCCTCCTGTGACAAAGTTCATCATACGAAGGTACGTAACGAAACAGTGATCTTCTTCAAATTATTCACTCTTTTACGAAAAAAATATTGCGCTGAAGACCTTCTAGTTTTGTTCTTTTTACTGCTGACTTTCTGAATACTTCATTAAAAATCTCCCTGCTTATATCTTCCCAAGAGCCTTTATCAAAGTCTTTTAAGAAAGGATGAGGTTCAAACAAAGACTGATGATGAGAAGAAGAAAACCTATTCCAAGGGCATACATCTTGACATACATCACATCCGAATATCCAATCATCGAATTTCCCTTTCATAGACATAGGAATAGCCTCTTTCAATTCTATTGTAAAATACGAAATACATTTGCTTCCATCCACCACATAAGGAGCAATGATTGCTTCCGTTGGACAGGCGTCAATACACTTGGTGCAGCTTCCACAATGATCCGTTGCGGCAGCATCTTGCGGCAATTCCAGGTCAATTATCAGTTCTGAAATAAAATAATACGACCCGTGTTTTTTATTAATCAAATTTGCATTCTTGGCTTGCCAACCCAATCCACTTTTTGAAGCCCAAGCTTTTTCCATCACAGGCGCACTATCTACAAAAACTCTACCGGATACTTCTCCGATTTCGTCATGGATAAAACGCATAAGTAATTTCAATTTATCACGTACAACAAAGTGGTAATCCTTCCCGTAAGCGTATTTAGATATCTTGTAGTTATTCTCCGACGGTAAAATTTCTTCAGGATAGTAATTATACAATAATGAAACGACAGATTTTGCCCCTTCATGTAGCTTACGTGGATCTAAACGCTTGTCAAAATTATTTTCAAGATAGCCCATTTTTCCATGTCTATTTTCTTTAAGCCATGCCTCCATTCTAGGGGCTTCTTCTTCTAAAAAACCAGCCACAGAAAATCCGCAGAAACTGAATCCTAAGCGGTATGCTTCTTCTCTAATAAGTGAAGCATACTTTTCTTTTTGTAAGTCTTTGAGCAATTACTATTAGGGTGTTAAAACAATGATCCATCTTGACCTTCATTCTTAATTTTGAGATGCTTGTAGGCTTTGTCAGTTGCTTGACGCCCCCTTGGCGTACGCATTAAGAAGCCCTCCATGATAAGAAAAGGTTCATATACTTCCTCGATAGTGCCTGGCTCTTCACCAACCGCTGTACTAATGGTATTTAATCCCACTGGACCTCCTTTGAATTTCTCAATCAAAGCACTTAAAATTCTGTTGTCCATTTCATCAAGCCCATTATCATCTACATTTAGGGCCTTCAAAGAGGATTGCGTTATCTCCATAGTAATGGTTCCTGTACCTTTAACTTCAGCAAAATCTCGAACCCGTCTCAGCAGTGCATTGGCAATTCTAGGAGTTCCTCTACTCCTGCTTGCTATTTCGTGTGCAGCATTATCTTCAATAGGAATTTTAAGAATCGAAGCTGAACGAATGATAATACCCGTCATTGTCTCTGTATCATAATAAGACAGTCGCGAGTTAATGCCAAATCTAGCCCTTAGTGGAGATGTCAATAGTCCAGAACGGGTAGTAGCCCCAATTAATGTAAATGGACTAAGGTTTATCTGTACAGTACGGGCATTAGGTCCCTCATCAATCACCAAGTCAATCCTATAATCCTCCATTGCAGAATACAAGTACTCCTCCACATTGACATTGAGTCTATGAATTTCGTCAATAAACAACACATCATTGTCATCTAGATTGGTTAATAAGCCTGCTAGATCTCCCGCCTTCTCAAGTACCGGCCCTGAAGTGGTTTTAATGCCAACACCCAATTCATTGGCGATAATATTTGCCAATGTGGTTTTTCCTAAACCCGGTGGGCCATGTAAAAGCACATGATCCAAAGCTTCTCCCCTGTTATTCGTAGCCTTTACGAATACTTCAAGATTATCTAATACAGACCTCTGGCCTGCAAAATCTCTAAAACTTGCGGGTCTTAATACTTGCTCCGTTTCTTTTTCAGTTAACGAGGCTTCATTTCTAATATCGAATTCTTCCATTGAATCAGCGAATTTACGGATTTTATACTCAAAAAATGAACTGTTGGTTTTTGGTTTTCAAAAAATCCTTGCCTACTTACATATCACTTTTACATTATTTTTTATCTCCTCAGCTATCGCGACAGCTTCTTGCATGTCATCATGCATAACAGTAACATGTCCCATCTTTCTATACGGCTTGGTCATTCGCTTACCATAGATATGAAAATACACCCCCTCTTTTTGCAAATAGCGTTCTATACCTTGATACTTTACAACGCCAGTACTTCCTTCACTTCCAAGTAAATTAATCATTACTGAGGGCTTAACGATAGAAGTACTACCCAATGGAAGGTTCAATATTGCCCGTAAAAACTGTTCATACTGCGATGTCACATTTGCTTCTATGGTGTGGTGACCACTATTGTGCGGTCTTGGCGCCATTTCATTGACAAGCAATTTTCCATCTTTCGTTAAAAAAAATTCGATGGCAAGTAATCCTACCATTTTCAGTTCTATTATTATTTTTTCAGCTATCCGTTTTGCCTCGTCCTCTAACTCTATACTCCTTCCAGAAGGGCTATACAAGTAGGATACTAAATTCGCTTTATCATCAAATGCCATAGACACCATAGGATAAGAGTTTACCTCTCCGTCCTCATTCCTAGCGACGATAACTGCGAGTTCTACTTCAAAGTCAACTAGATTCTCAATCACGGAAGGCTCATTAAACACGTCTTTGGCATCCATCTCATTTTTAACTACCTGTACCCCTTGACCGTCATATCCACCTGTTCTTAATTTCTGAACAAATGGATAATCCATTTTAACTTCACTCATATCCGCAACAAGGTAAAAGTCAGCTGTTGGAATTCCATGATCCAAGAACCATTGTTTTTGCACCCCTTTATCCTTTATTATATCCAAAACAGACGGCTGTGGGTAAACTTTTTTACCCTCTCTCACTAATTCATGCAAAGCTTCCGTGTTGACATGTTCAATTTCGACTGAAATCAAATCTTTATCCTTTCCGAAATCGAGCACTGTCTGCTTGTCATTAAAATCCCCAATCATTTGGTTTTTTACTATTTGCAGGCACGGAGAATCCCCATTCGGGTCAAGAAAATAGAGTGCTACGCCTAAATCTAATGCAGGTGCTAGCATCATTCGCCCGAGCTGTCCACCCCCTAAAATTCCTAATTTAAAATCAGAATCAAAGAATTGTTTTTTCATAGGGCTCAAAGATAGTAGGTTTAGAATATGAATCGTGCACGTTAATGTATTTTTCATACCTTTGTCCGCATATTTTTTTGCCTAATATGGCTGTAATAAAACTACATGACAAATACTTCAAACCTAGGATTGAAGCTTCGATTATCCAAGAAAGGATAAAAAAACTTGCCGTTAGCATTTCGCAAATCGTTGATACTGAACGTCCGTTATTCTTAGGAGTACTTAATGGCTCATTCAGATTTGCTGCTGACCTCATGCAATATTATGATGGCGAATGTGACATTTCTTTTGTAAAAGTAGCTTCTTATGAAGGGCTTAAAACAACGGGAAGTGTAAAGCAGTTGATAGGTCTTGAGTATTCAATTAAAGACAGAATAGTGATTGTTGTGGAAGACATTGTAGACACTGGCAACACAATAGAGTCTGTCGTGAACACCCTTAAAAGCTACGGCCCTAAACGTATCATCATCTGCACCTTACTTTTTAAGCCTGAGGTATATTCCAAATCTATAACCATTGACTTACCGGCTTTTGAAGTAGGTAATGAATTCCTTGTAGGATATGGATTGGACTATGACGGTCTTGGCAGAAATCTTAACGATATTTATATAATTACGAATAAAATGAAAAACATAGTTCTATTTGGCCCTCCAGGTGCCGGCAAAGGTACACAAGCTGCTATTTTAATGGAGAAACACAACCTTATCCACCTTTCTACAGGGGATATCTTTCGATTCAACATCAAGAACAGTACGGAACTTGGAGAATTAGCAAAAAGCTATATGGACAAAGGAGAACTGGTACCTGATGAGGTTACTATTAATATGCTAGAAGCTGAGGTTGATAAACATCCGGATGCCAATGGGTTTATTTTCGATGGATTTCCAAGAACCACAAAACAAGCGGAGGCGCTAGAGGTTTTTTTAACAAAAAAAGGAACAACAATAGAACAAATGATTGCTCTTAATGTCAACGAAGATGAACTAGTCAATCGTCTTTTGTTGCGAGGAAAGGATAGCGACAGGCCAGACGACAAAGATGAGGCTATCATTCGTAACCGGATTTCTGTATACAATGAGCAAACAGCTGTGGTTGCTGATTTTTACGAAAAACAAGGTAAGTTTAGTAAAATTGAGGGGATTGGAGCTATTGATGAGATTGCATCTCGAATAGCTGTAGTGATAGAATAGTAGATATGGGCAACTCTAACTTCATTGACTATGTAAAACTCAATCTCAGATCCGGAAATGGCGGAGGAGGGTCTGCTCATTTACGTAGAGATAAAATCACAAGCAAAGGCGGTCCTGATGGTGGGGATGGCGGCAGAGGTGGTCATATCATCTTACGAGGGTGTAAAAACCAATGGACATTGCTACCATTTAGATATCGAAAACATATCAAGGCAGGACATGGTGAGAATGGTAGTAAATCGACAAGTACTGGCGCCAACGGTGAAGACGTTTATCTGGACGTACCATTAGGTCTTGTGGTGCGAAATGCTGAAACACAAGAGATTGAACATGAAATTACCCAAGAAGGCGAGGAGTATATCGTACTTAAAGGTGGAAGAGGAGGGCAAGGAAATGTCCACTTCAAAAACAGCGTTCGGCAAACACCACGCTTTGCTCAACCTGGTGAGTTGGGACTTGAAACCTGGATTATATTTGAACTAAAAGTTCTTGCAGATGTCGGGCTTGTTGGCTTTCCAAATGTAGGTAAATCCACTCTTCTCTCAGTAATAACGGCAGCCAAACCTAAAATAGCCGACTACGAATTCACCACTTTAAAGCCAAATTTAGGCATCGTAGCCTATCGTGATGGGAAATCATTCATCATGGCGGATATTCCTGGCATCATTGAAGATGCGCATCTTGGCAAAGGAATAGGACTGCGTTTCCTAAGACATATTGAAAGAAATTCAGTGCTTCTAATCATGATTCCTGCGGATAGCAATGATATCGTACAAGACTATAAAGTGCTGGTTAACGAGTTGAAAATGCACAATAGCGAGCTTCTTGACAAACAAAGACTCCTTGCTATCACTAAAGATGACCTGCTCGATGATGAATTGAGGGATGAGATAAAGCTCGAATTACCTGATATTCCGTATGTCTTTATTTCATCAGTTACTCAGACTGGACTTGACCAACTCAAAGACATGATTTGGCAAGCTATTCATTTTTAAAGAGCTAAAGCTTATCTGAGATCTCACTTCTTAATATTTTAAGGGCAATACTCATTCTTTTTTCTACCGCTTTTACTCCAATATCCAACAATTCAGCAATTTCTGAATATTTTTTTCCGTCCATTCGACTCATCAAAAAGACCACCCTGCTTGCTTCCGGCAATGAATCAATCACGTGTTCAAGTTTTTCTTTGAACTGCTTATGTTCCAGAATATACTCCGGACTTTCTACTTCAATTCTATCCTCCTTCTGGTGAATGAACTGTAAATGATGTTGATCTTTTTTAAATGTATTATGCAATAGATTATTACCAATAGTAAAGAGGAATGTTTTCACAGTCTTCAACCTTACCTCATCCCGAATTTCCCACAATTTCACAAATGCATCCTGCGCAATATCTTCCGATAGCTCTTTGTTCTTAGACTTATAGTACAGGAATCGCCTAAGGTCTTCAAAATGTGCGTCAAACACACGTCTATACTCCTTCTCCCCCATTTTTTCATCAGGATTCTTTTTTATCAAACTCGAAAAGAAAAACATAGTTGGCTAATGACTAATTCAAGAAGCAAAACTAAAACAAAATACCACTGTTCCATTACATTAATATTACTTATTTTCGCAAC